>JANWZO010000027.1 GCA_025054615.1 Kiritimatiellia bacterium | reverse complement strand
GAGAGGACCTAAAAGCCGAAAGGCAATTGAGACAACAGCTCGTCGGCGTCGGTCCACGCGTGGCACTGGTAAAACAAGTCCGAAAGGACCTAAGAGCCGAAAGGCAATTGAGACGGCACGTAGGGAGCCCGGCCGGATTGCAAGAAATCAAGCAGTCCGAAAGGACCTAAGAGCCGAAAGGCAATTGCACGATCCGCCACGCGGCGTGCGCCGGATGGCGGATTGGCCCTCGCTGGCGCTCGGGGACGCGCCCTTAGTGGGCGCGTCGTCTCCCGCATGGAGGATGGGGGTGATGTCGACGGGCACCGGAGACTCGCAGTGGTGATAGCCGGCGATGTCTTGAGTGGCGGTGTCGATCCGGAGTTCTGATCGAAATTTGTATGTTAGTCCCATTAGGTTGATTCGGGAGTTGTTGGTGGTGTGCAGTAAGCTGTTGGGAAGGTGAGGGCCATCGGCAACTGCTACTCTCGCGCCAGATCGCTTGAAATAGACTCGGGGCGTTGTTGAGGACGGGCCGGTCGTATGGCGCGTTCGGGCTTGTCGGGCACATCGTTTGGCTTTAATTTCGCCCCCGATGAGGAGGCTCTGGGGGGAGAGTGAATGAGGCCCGATGAAGTTGGTCGTTTTTGCGCATACGCCGCCGCCGCACCACGGACAGAGCTACATGGTGAAACTGATGATCGATGGGTTCGGCGGCGACCGGCGCGATTCCCGAGACCGCGAGTCCTCCGAGAGGCTTTCGAATCCGTACGGGATCGAATGCTATCACGTGAACGCGCGCCTGTCGCGCGACCTCGAAGACGTAGGCTCGACCCGTTTCGGCAAGCTGTTGCCCCTGCTGAAGTATTGCTGTGAGGCGATCTGGTGCCGATACAGGTATGGCGCGGCGACGCTTTACTTCGTGCCGGCGCCCGGCAAACGTTCCGCCCTGATGCGGGACTGGATCGTCATGGGGATTTGCCGCTTTTTCTTCAAAAAAATCGTTTTTCACTGGCACGCTGCCGGATTGGCTGAATGGCTTGAAAAAGAGGCATCTTGGTTGGCTCGCGCGCTAACGAAACGAGCATACCGGGGGGTCGACCTGAGTATCGTACTGGCCGAGTCCAATCGGCGAGATGCTGAAACACTCACGCCAAATCAAATCCGAGTGGTACCCAACGGGATTCCCGACCCGTGTCCTGATTTCGCGACGGCCGTGTTACCTCGCCGCCGGGCCCGCGCTCTCGCACGGGACCGATTGCTTTCGGGGGAGATGCCGACGGCCGAGGAGGCTCAAAAGGCGGGCGGCGATCCTCACATCTTCAAAGTGCTCTTTCTTGGACATTGCACGCGCGTGAAAGGGTTGTTCGACACGATGGATGCCGTCGAGTTGGCAAACTCGGAACTGGAAGAACGCCGATGTCCGATCCGTGTGCAACTGACTGTCGCCGGAGGTTTTATGCAGGCGCAGGAGCAGGCGGAGTTCGAAGCCCGTCTGGCATCGCAAAAGGAAGTCGCGCTGCCGGCGCCGGTTGTTGCCGCACTGACGGGGGGAGACGCCGGGATCCCGACTCCATGCGGCGCGGAAACTCGATTTTTGCAGTTCAAATATATTGGGTTCGTTTCGGGCGAGGCCAAGTCGGATGCCTTGCGCGAAGCTGATTGCCTGTGTTTTCCCACCTACTACGAAGCAGAAAGCTTTGGACTGGTGATCGTGGAGGCGATGGCCTTCGGAGTCTCGATCGTGGCTTCGAATTGGCGTTCCATCCCCGAGATTCTTCCACCTCAGTATACGGGTTTGGTGGAGCCGCGACAGCCCCAGCAACTGGCCGAAAAAATCATTCGCTCGCTAGCGGTCAACGACGCGGAGCTGCTGCGGGCCCGGTTCCTGGAACGTTTCACCTTGGAACAGTATCTAAAAGGCCTCGCGGACGCGATACGCAGTATTTAGGCGCCAGGATCTGTTTTCTTAAGTTCGCCGAGCTTAAAAATCCTTCCAGAGGATCGGCCTCGAAGATACAGCGAATGTGATTGAGTTTTATCGACATCTAACGAGATCAAAGTCCTGATACTGAATACTTAGAATTGAACGGTACGCTCTGTTCTTGTAGAAGGGCCATTTCTCGACCCGCCGCCCCCTTCGCCGTTTAATGGACAGGCCCTTGCTGGCGCGTGGGCCGCGCCAAGCAAGGAAGCGGATTCGTGGATTGCCGCGTGGGCTGACTCCTGGGGTTTCCGCTCTTTGGAACTATCCGCGTCGCGATGGCGGCGCTGCGGATGGCGTGAACCGGTTTCGGCGCATAGGAGCAAGTGCGCAGTGCGTCCGAGTCAGAGATCAGCCTCTGGAGCATGGTTTGGTTACATAAAGTTCTCCTTATGATGGGATCCATTATCTGCGCAGGACCCGGTAAGGAAATGTCGATAAACTGCATGTGGCTTTGAATCGGGCCCGGGGAACGATCCGGAAAGTTTTCTGCCCCGGGGTTCGTTCGACGCCGACATTGCAGGGGCCGAAATGGAAAAAGTCAGGATTTCGAGGGTTCGGGTATTCGGCTCGAATATTTATCCACAATGTCTCGGGCTTCGGCGTCATCGGGCCGCAATTCGAGAATTCTTCGTGCTGTTTGGACCGCTTCGCTCCATCGGCCGGCGGCCTTGTGCGACTGCAGGGTGAAGACGCGCCACTGGTATTCGTCCCGATCGTTTGCCGGCTGGAAACCCGACATGGCCTGCGCGGCGTCTGCGAGGCGGTTCATGTAGATATGCAACCGAAAGATTTGCAGGCAGACCCCCAGATCGGAAGGACGCATCGACAGGCATTTTTGCAATTTTCGAAGTTTGGTGTCGAAATCGCCGTCCGCTCCGCCCCACCGGCCCTCGCGAAACAGGCGCACGAATTCGAATTGCTCCTCGGCCTGACGAAGAATTTTTTCCGCCTCCGGGTGGGAACCGCCGGCAAGCTGGATGCAGGTTCTTGCGTGCCAGGCGGCTTCAAACACCTGCATGTCGTCGAGAAATTGTTCGGCCATAAGAAAGTGGTAGCGGTCAGAATTGACGATGAAGCGAATTCGACCTGCGAGTTCGGGTGCGATGGCGCAGGCCAGTTCCTCGGCCAGAAGCTGCTCGGCAAACTCCGTAATATGGATGGCGTCGCGGTAAAAGATCTCGATATCGGGTCCGAATTCGCCGGCTGCGTGGCGGGCCTGAATACGGTCCAGGACGGCGCTCGCGTCGAAGAGTTCCGCCCCTGGATTTCGTTCGACGACGCGGCGCTGGATGGCGGTATAGGTTTGGTGGATCGCCTTGTACCGCTCTTCCGGGTCATCTGGGAAACCGGCTTTTTTGTAGGCGAGCGCCGCGATGGGCGTTACGTCGGGCAGGGGACGGCGGTGCGAGGCGGGACGGGTGAAAACCATTACTCGGGCGCCGGCGTCGCGTGCCATTCTAACCATTTTTTCTAGGTTGGACTCGAACTGGTCGGGCGGGACGCGGAGCTGCGGCCAATCTGCATCCAGCTTTTCAAGGGCGAGTGACAGGGCCTGATACAGACGGAGAGAAGCGATCCAGCGGCGGAGCGGCACGTTGGTCGCGATATGGCCGTCGGTGGGCATCCATTTGTCTTTGCGGTGGTCGGGATAGCCATCGGACGCCACGCTGGCATCGTTCCAGCCATGGTAGATGATGACCAGGTCGGGCTTACGGGGAAGTCCCCAGCGTTCCAGGGCCATCAGGCTTTGGTGAGTCGAGTAGGCCGAGCAGGCGATGTTGAGCATTTCAAAGAAATGTGCGCCAACTGAAGCATTTAGGAGGCGCACGGTACGCTCGGGGTAGGGCCGGTTTGCGCCCTGGGTTGTCGATCCGCCCAGGAAGGCGATGCGATATTTCCCGGGTGGCTTTTCAAACGGAATTTCCGGTTTTCGAAACCCGTATCGGTCCGTCTGTAGGGTATCGGGCTGCGAAATCCACAAATAGCCGGGCGGCGAAAAGTGGGTCGGGATAAGATATTCCATGGTGCGGATGAATCCGGCGATCGTCGGCTTGAAGAGGACTTTCTCCCGAGGCTTATGCCTGAAGCCGGATGCTGCCAATACGAACTCCGAAATTCCCAGAAACAGAGCTGTCGCCAAGATGGCGAGGGCGATTCGCTGCAGCGCCCTGATGAATAGTGGTCGGGAATGGTTAGGAGCCATCGGTTGGCGTTCGACGAGCCGGGGAAAAGGTTTTGCGGTGGGGTCTCGAGGTGAAGAAGCGTCTGGCACGATTCGTAGAGATACGGAGGTCCGCAGTTGTTTTCAAATTCAGATAGAGGGGTGTCATGACCCGTTGAAAATGTCCTGTTGCGATCTCGATCGAAAGGAGCTCATAGCGAGAAGGGGCGGATGCGGTCGGCGTGGAAGCCGGCCCCTAGATGCGGATTAGGTCGGGGTGGAACCCGACCCTCCATATTAGGAATACGGGTTGGGATGGAACCCGACCCTCCAGGCGGGGAAAAGGTCGGCGTGGAACTCGACCCTCCAGCACACGCGTGTGAGCGAGCGTCGGATTTCGTGTGCGCGGACCTAAAGGCACGGGCCCGCTGCCAACCCGGTTTGATCGCACCGGCAAAAAGGTAATGCCTTCGCTAATTAGATTACCGGCCGGGTGTGTCGGTCATCAAGCGGCGCGACCCGCAGCGTTAGGCCTACGGATAGGCATCGGTCAGTCAGCCAGTGCGGCGTCCAGGTTGCTGACGATCTCGAGCAGCTTGCGGTGTTTCCGATAACCGACGGAATAGGCCGCGGCCGTATCCGGCTTGGGTTTGAATTCGATTGAATGGCCTGTGGAATGATCTTCCAGGAAGCTTGCCCACGTGCGGGTGTCGCCTTGCAGTCGAACGTCACGGTATTTGGCCAGTAGAGCGGCGCCCCACGCGCATCCTTCGGATGCGCTCTCCAAAATGGCAGCCGGGGTGTTCAAAACATCCGCGACGATCTGGCCGATCTCCGGAGTTCGAAGCAGCCCGCCCGAAAGGATCAGGCGGGTTCTCGGGAAGCCCTGGGCGTCTAGGGCTTCGATTCCATTTCGAAGGTTATAAAGCGTGGCGAGAAGAGCCGCTTTGGCGAGATTTCCCCGCGAAGCGTTGGCGGCGGTCAAACCGGCGAGGAGGGCGAGTCCGCCCCTTCCGACACCGAGGCCAGGTTCATCGTCGAGGAAGGGCAGCGCCGCGACGCCTCCGCAGTCCGGAGCGGCGTTGAGAAGCTCAGGCATGATGGCTCCGAAGCGGGCGGAACGCTTGTCCAGCGCAGAGCCGAGGAGGTCGATGACCGTGTTCAAAAAGGTCGTGCCGTTTCGAAGCCAGACCATGTTGATGGGCTTGCCGTCTGGAGCGCAGAAATGATCGATCGCGGCGTGAACGCCCTTGAAAGGCCGGTCGCCGACGGCGTTAGCGCAGATGGAGGTGCCAAGGCTCAGCGAGACCATACCGGCCTCGCCGATGAGCGACCCGGCGAGCGCGGCGGGCTGGTCGCCTTCGGCGGGGGCGACGGGAATGCCTTCCGGCAGTCCGGTGAGTCGCGCGCCGACGCTATTCAGGGCGCCTGCGTCCTCGCCCGCACGGAGGGGGATGGGCAGAAGTTTCTCGATGGGGGGCGCACCCGCCGGGGCGATTGACCGATAGGTCGCCAGCGCTTGCTGGGAGTAGTTGAGCGTCGCCTGATCGATCGGGAACATGCCCGCCGCGTCTCCGATGCCGAGCGTCCAACGGCCGGTCAGGCGATAAGCCAGCCAACCGCCGGGCGTGGTCAGGTGCGCGGCACGATTGGCGAGTTCGGGACGATTTCGAAGGGTCCACAGCCAGCGCGTCGCGGTCAGGCGTTTGGGCATTTTGACGTTTAGCGCCCGGGTCAGCTCGTGAGCCTCCGCCTCATTCCGGCTGTCGCACCAGAGACGCGCTGGACCGACTGAGCGGCCGGCTTCATCGGCGATGACCTCGCCGTGCATCTGCGCGGAGATGCCGATGGCGCGGACCCGCCAGCCGGGGTGCTTGCGGTCAAGCTCGCTCCGCAGCGAGGCCATGGCAGCCGACAGAGCCGCCTCCCAGTCTTCAGGGCGTTGCTCATAGCATCCGGCCGGCAGGCCGGGGAGCATTTCATAATGGCCATCGCCGGATGCGAGGACGCGCATGTCGCGGTCCGTAAAAACGGCGGTGAGACCCTGGGTGCCTGCGTCGATTCCGATGTATCCTTCCACGCTCATGGGAAACCTCCAGTAGGGACAACTAGCAGAATTCGCAGAGAGAGAAAAGGGAAGGCAAAAGATGTGGCCGCGCCTGGCGATCAAAACAACGGGCCGCTAACAGAAAGCAGATTCGATGCGGAGGTCGGTCTCGGATGGGATTGGTGCCGGAGGAGGGACTTGAACCCACACACCTTTTGAGGGTACCGGATTTTGAGTCCGGCGCGTCTGCCATTCCGCCACTCCGGCGCGAGCTCCGTTTATAGCGGAGAGCTCGTCAGCCCGTCAATCGTGCCAGCCTCGATAGGCCTACTGTTGTCTTTCCGCGGCTAAGAGTTGCGAACGGATCTGCTGTGTCGAATATCCTGAGCTTGCCGGGAAACGGATGACGGGGATTCCGGCCCCGGTCAGAATTCGGTCCACTGCCTCGTCTCGCGACTGCCGTGACGATTTGCGGTGGCTTCGGTCGTCCAGCTCTACGACGAACCGAATCGACATATCCGACGGGTCGACCGCAACGAAATCTACGTGTTTGTTCGCGATCACGTTGAAGGCGGCTTGCCACTGACCACGGTTATCGGCGCCTTTGATGCGGACCAGATCGGCTAAACGCACTTTGGAAAACAGTCGGAAACGCCCCGTGACCGACTCTTCAAGCGCCCGGAAAAAAGCCAGCTCGGCGGGCGTCATCAGGCTTTCCGCCTTTTCATAGATGGACTGAGCGTCTGGGATCCGCCTTCTTAGCCTTGCCTGCAGGAAGAGCGCCAACGCAAACAGGAGAATGAACAGAATTATGAGGATCAACAGGAGTCTCATCGATCTAAGATTAGTTGGATTCTTGAGTATTGCGAGTCTTTGCGAGCGGCGAGTCGTGGCGGTCGGACGGATCTTGTCACTTCCTTTTGACCTGGCAGCCGGTCCATCGATGTGACCTCTTGGTGCCCAACACCATCACGGAGGAGAACGGGCTAGCTGCCTCACCCGCGAGATCGCGGTTTCTTACACGCGCAGTCGGCGCCCGATCAGGTATGCCGGAACACACAAACCGCGCGCCGTCGAGGAGCTGAGTTCGTTAGGGAACGGCACTGGCGCGGTGACATGACAACGGGGGTGCTTCATGCGAGCGCTGTGTTTGGCCGAGAAGAGAGTCAAACGGGCCTGTCGAGCATGTTCAAGGCTCGGGGCGGATCGAGAATGAACTTGGTCAGCATTGCTCGCCGCAATGCGCGTTTGTTGCGAAGATCGCGGGCGGCGACAAGCGCTGGGCCTCGGGTCGCGCTCGGATTGAATGACAGAAGCCTCGACATTCCCTTGAAATGAAGCGACTTCATCCGCATCGACAGGCCGGGCGCATTTAGGGCGGAGCGAAGCAAAGTTCGACCCGACGTTTCATCCGGCTGCGATGTGGAGACGCCGGAGAGCGTCATTTGATTCCCTTCCAAATTCAGGGTCGATGGATATGAAGGGGCAGCCGGCGCTGTGACAGGGAAGGACATCACGGGCGGTGTAACGACAAGTGGAGGCGGTCGAAACTCCGGGGCGGCGGGGCGCGGGGGAGGAGGCGCCGGCTCGGCCGGTTCTGTTTCCACCTCCACTTCCTCGTATCTCTGCTCCGCGGTGGGAGGCGAAGGCCGGCCGGAAAGCTGTTCCAGCAGTTCCCGCAGCTCTTCATCGAGCGGGCTTGCTGGACTGGGGCGGGATGCGGGCGGAGGCCGGGGAGGGGCGCGCCGGCCTTCGCGCGCTTTCTGCAGGGTTTGAGCGATGCCCCAAATGATCAGGATCACGAGCCAGATCAGCTCTTCGATCCCGATCCCTGCGGCCAATGGCATGATGACGGGCATGGCATGGCCGGCGCGCCATTGTCCGCACGGCGCGCCGTCCGGAAAATATCAGGTGGATTTATCTTGCTTCCGATCCTTGTCGTCGCCTTCCGCGAGCGCCTCGCGCATGCTGGTATCGGCCATGATGTTCTGCATGCGATAGAAGTCCATCACGCCGAGATTGCCCTTGCGAAGCGCCTCGGCGAGGGCGAGCGGCACCTGCGCCTGGGCCTCGATCACCTTAGCCTGCATTTCCTGAACACGGGCGCGCATTTCCTGTTCGTAGGCGATCGCCATGGCACGTCGGCCTTCGGCCTCGGCCTGGCGAAGTTTCTTATCGGCCTCGGCGCGCTCGGTCTCGAGCAGGGCGCCGACGTTGGCGACCTCGCGAGCCCCGCTGACGCCCGCGACGCTCACATCGGCAATATCGATTGATACGATTTCAAACGCGGTTTGCGCGTCCAATCCGCTGTTCAACACCTTGCGCGAAATATGGTCGGGATTTTCGAGCACGTGTTTGTAGGTTTCCGACGAACCGATCGCGCTGACGATGCCCTGGCCGACGCGGGCGATGATCGTATCCTCCGTGGCGCCGCCCACGAGGCGGTCCAGATTGGCGCGGACCGTGACGCGCGCTTTAACGAGCAGGCGGATGCCGTCCTTGGCCACTGCATCGAGCATCGCAGTGCCCTTGCTCGGGTCCGGGCAGTCGATGACCTTGGGGTTGACGCTGGTGCGGACGGCATCATAGACATCTCGCCCAGCGAGATCGATCGCCGCCGCGCGCTGGAAGGTGAGGTCAATGCCGGCCTTATCCGCAGCGATCAGCGCATTGACTACCTGTTTGACATGGCCGCCAGCGAGGTAGTGGGCTTCGAGGGCGTCGGTATCGAGGTTGAGCCCGGCTTTGGCAAGCTGGATTCGTGCGTCCACGATGACCTTCGGTGGGACGCGCCTGAGCGTCATGGCGAGCAGAGTGAAGAAGCTGATGGGCGCTCCGGATGTCAGGGCGCGTATCCAGGTGCCGAGGAATGAAAAGAACAGGCCGACGAAGACGAGAACCGTCAGTGCGGCGATCACCAGCAGAATGGTCAAAAGAGTTGACATGGGCACTTCCTTTCGTTGGACGACCAATACATCGAGGGGCCGGCACTATACCGCTGAGCCTTTTTGTTCGCCACTGGATTTCGGCGGTGTGGCCTGAATCTCTCTAACAATTATCCGATTTCCTTCCACTTTGACGACCTTGACAGGGGTTCCGGCCGCGATGAACGCCGTTTCCGATAGTACATCCGTTCGTTTGCCGTCGATCAGCGCGATGCCCGCGCGGTGCAGATTCGAGAGCGCGACGCCTTCTTTTCCGATCAGCGGCGACGGTGTTAGGGAGATGCTCTTGAACGTGGACCCGTCTTTCTGAAGAGTGAGGATCTTTCCCATTTTGGTGTGTGGAAACAGTTTGATCCACGCTGCAAGAACCGCGGCGCTGAACAGGACGACGCAAAGCGCGGCCAGAAGTCCTCCCTGGGGTCCAAACGCCACGAAACCCATTCCGATGGCAATCAACAGGGAGAGGGCGCCGAATGCGCCGAGAATTCCTCCTGGAACAATAATTTCCAGGGCGATGAGGATCACGCCCATGGCGATGAAGGCGGTAAACAACTGGGTCGCAGATGTCATGACGAAACCTTTCCGACACCGACAGGTTCCACGACGATCCGATTTCCTTTCACTTCAACCACGCGCACACGCGCGCCGGCCTCCTCATATTCTCCGCGAGTTACGACGTCCACGCGTCGATCGCCGAATTCGGCCGCTCCAGCCGGGCGCAGTGGCGTGATCGCGATGCCTTCCGCCCCAAGCAGTGAGCGGTCAGCCAAATCACCCGTATAGCCCTGACTGGACGACGTGGATCGGTCCAGGATCAGCCAATGACCGGCCCGCGATTTCGGCAGCCATCGTCCGACGATCACACCTGCGAAAGCCGCCATCAAGATGCCGGATGATAGTTTAATCAACGGCCCCTGCAGATTTGGGAAATCGGGAAGCCACGATCCATCCGGCACTCGATCTGCCATCGCGCTCAGAAGGGAATACAGAACCAGAGTGATGCCGATTAAGCCTGGGAATCCGAATCCTGGCAGCAGGAAAATTTCCACGGCAATCAGAGCCACCCCGATTAGGAAAAGCACAACGTCTTCCATGCCGGCGAGCCCGGCGATGTGGTGGCCGTAAAAAAATAGGGCGAGCGATAGTAGGCCGAGCAACCCAGGCAGACCGAAACCCGGAGTTTTGAATTCGATGTACAGCCCCAGCAAACCCGCCATTAGCAAAAGGGGCGCCGCTGCAGCGATCCACCTCGCAATCCTCTCCGCGGACGTGACCTGCAGCTCGACAACCCGCGAGCCCGACAACCCAATTTGATCCAGCAGCGTTGGGATATCCTTCACTGTCCCTCTGGAAAGCAGTTTGCGGCGCGATTCCGGAGGTCCGACCTCGCGTTCGGCTTCCACGTTCGTGAGGGTCAGCAACTGGCCCTTGGGGCTGATGACCTCGTCACCGATCTTGTATTCGATTTCACGGCGAACCATGGCTTCGGCGAGTTGTGGGTCGTGGCCGGCTTCCTGCGCGGCCGCGCGGATCAACGCGGCCACGGCTGACACTGTCTTTTCCTCGAGCGCCGCCGGCATTTCCTGGGGACCGCCCGTCGGCGTCATCATGATCGGCATGGCGTCACCGATCACGCTGCCGGGCGCCATGTAAATGTGTTTGGTTGAAAGCGCGATGATCGCTCCGGCGGAGATGGCATTTCGTTCCACAAACGTGTAGGTCGGAACTCTCGCGCGCTGCATCAGGCGCACGATGTCCGTGGCGGCATCCAGTCGGCCGCCGGGCGTGTCCATCCTGAGGATCAATGCGGACGCCTGCTCTCGTTCGGCTTCGATGATCCCTCTGCGAATCACATAAACCAGCGCCGGTTCGATCATGCCCTCAACCGGGATCACGTACACCGGGCCGCTAGCGGGGCGGGGCTCCGGTTGATCCTCGGCGCGAGCTAACGGGAATGCCGCGCAGGCGAGCAGGGCCAGCCAAAAGGTAGTTCGCATTTGAAGCATGGACACGATTATAATCCGACAAGCGGCAAAAGCCATTTCGCTGTTTTTCGGTAATCCTTGCATAAAAACTTCGATACCAAATTGATGAAAGCTTCGCCTCCTCCGACCGTTCTGGTGACCGGCGGCGCGGTCCGCATCGGGCGATCCATCTGCCGGGCCTTTGCGTCGGCCGGTTACAGGGTGGTGGTCCATTACAACGCCTCTTCTGACGCTGCGCGCGCCTGTTGCCGCGAACTCGAAAACTTGGGGACAAAGGCGTGGCGCGTGCGCGCAAATCTTGCCTCGGAGACCGGCTGCCGCAAATTGATCAACCGCGCTTTTGAGCTCGCCGGAACGATTCATGTTTTGGTCAATAATGCCGCAGTATTCAATGCCTGCCCGTTATCCGCTGTGGATGCGGCAGCGCTGCGACGGGAATTTGCCGTGAATCTGTTTGCTCCCATCCTGTTGACCCGATTTTTCGCAGAACGATGCTCGAGGGGCTGTGTTGTGAATTTGCTCGATCGGCGGATTGCCGCGATGGACCCGGCGCGAATTCCCTATGTGTTGACAAAAAAAGGGCTCGCCGAATTCACCCGGTCCGCAGCGCTGGCGCTGGCGCCGCGGATCCGCGTCAACGCGGTTGCGCCGGGGCCCGTACTGCCGCCGCCGGGTCAGGGCGAGGATTATCTCAGGGCGCGAGCGGGTAAAATCCCAACTGCCGCGCCGATCTCACCGGATGAGGTTGGACGCGCGGTCCTGTATCTGGCGGAGAGTCCGTCGATCACCGGTCAGGTCCTGTTCGTGGACGGCGGCCAGCATTTGCTGGGGGAGGGCGTATGAGCATGGACCGAATCTACATCCGCGACCTCATGATTCGGTGCATCATTGGTGTGTATCCGGAAGAGCGCAGGGACAAGCAGGACGTCATCATCAATGTCGAGCTTGCGGGTGATTTTTCGAAGGCGGGCCTCACAGATAATCTCGCGGATGCGGTGGATTACAAACAGATCAAGAAGAACATCGTCGGCCTGGTTGAGAAGAGTTCCTTCAATCTCATCGAGACCCTCGCCGAACGCATCGCGGCCATCTGCTTGGATCATCCACGCGTGGTCGAAGCGAAAGTGACGGTTGACAAGCCCGGCGCGCTGCGTTTCGCGCGGAGCGTCGCGTTCGAAATCACCCGCCGAAAGCCTCAGGCGTGATGCGGATCCCTTACCGGGACGCCCGCTTGAACATCGCCCCTGAGCATTGTCGGATTGACAGAATCCCATCGAGTCACGACGTTGAACGCTGTGATGGTGTGGTTCCTCTACAACATCCTCTTTGTCATCGGCTTTGCATTGATGCTGCCCAGATTTCTCGCGAGGATGGTGAGACGCGGCGGCTATTGGAAAAATTTCGAGCAGCGCCTGGCCCGTTATGGAAGCGATCTGCAGTCGCGGCTGGCCCAAATTCAGCCTATTTGGATCCACGCGGTCAGCGTTGGTGAGCTGTTTGTTGCTTTCAAAATGATCGAGCAGTGGCGGGCACGCCGGCCGGAGCTCCGATTTGTCCTCTCCACGACGACGTCGACAGGATACGCCCTCGCGTCGCGCCGCATTCATCCCGAGGATGTGCTTATCTACTTCCCCTTGGACCTGCCTCCCATCGTCAACCGCGCGTTGACGGCGATTCGACCCCGCGCGCTGATCCTGGTTGAAATCGAACTTTGGCCCAACTTGATCCGCTTGGCCCATGGACGGGCGATTCCGATAGCGCTCGTCAACGCGAGATTGTCCGATCGCTCTTTCAAGGGCTACCGCTTGCTCCGCTTCTTCTCTCGGCGCCTCCTGCCGATGATCGATCTGTTTTGCGCGCAGACTCGGATGGACGCCGATCGCCTAATTGCGTTGGGCGCACCCCGGCACCGGATCGCAGTGCTGGGTTCCGCCAAATACGACGTGGCATCTGTTGACCCGGCATCCGGATCGCGCGCGCGAGAGATCCTCGCGCGGGCCGGCATTACGGAAAACCACATGATTCTGCTCGGCGGCTCGACGTGGCCCGGCGAGGAAGACGCGCTTTTGGATGTTTATAAAAGCCTCAAGACCCGGCACCGGAACCTCGTTCTGGTCCTTGCACCGCGCCATGTCGAGCGGGCCGAGGACATTATTCGGGCCATTCGCAGCCACGCCCTGTCTTTTGTCAGGCGTTCCCAGCTCGAGGCAGAGGTGTCGCGCGGCGCTCCGCAGGTCTTCCTGCTGGATACCACCGGTGAACTGAAGGATCTCTATGCCTGCGCGGACGTGATTTTTATCGGCAAGAGCCTCACCCAGCATGGCGGGCAGAATCCCATCGAGCCCGCCGCGTTCGGAAAAGCGATCCTCTGCGGACCGAACATGGAGAATTTCCGCGGCGTCGTGGAGGACTTCCGCCAGGCCGATGCGATTGTGCAGGTCAACGATCTGCAAAGTCTCCGGCGTGTCTGTTCGGAGCTGCTTTCGAACCCGCAGCGGCGTCGGATGCTGGGGGAACGCGCAGCCCGGGTGGTAGCTGAAAAACGGGGTGCCATTGACCACACCATCGACCTACTCGAGACGCTTCTCGAGAACGAACCGGGAGACGACCTATGACTGCCCCGCAGGATCGCTCACCGCGCACCGTGCTGTGTGAGGGAAAATGGCTCCGGTTTGTCTCCGAATCCGGTTGGGAATATGTCGAACACCGCCGCGTCCGCGGCGTCGTAATCGTGATCGCGCGAACTCCGGAGGATCGCTTGGTTCTGGTTGACCAGTACCGTGTTCCTCTGAAAAGGCGAGTTCTGGAACTCCCCGCCGGCCTGGTGGGCGATGGCGCCGCGTCCGACGATGAGGCGTTTGCCGACGCGGCGCGTCGCGAGTTGCTGGAAGAAACAGGATATTGGGCGGGGCGGATCGAGTTCCTTTTCGATGGGCCGATGTCGCCGGGCCGATCCCCCGATTTTTATTCGTTCTTTCTCGCGGAGAATCTCGAGAAACGGGGCAGAGGTGGCGGTGATGGAACGGAGGACATCCGTGTGGAGGAAATGCCCCTTGACGGCGCAGAAGGTTGGCTCGACGCCCGCCGCAAAGCCGGCGAGCTCATCGATCCGAAAATTTACATCGCCCTATACTTCTTGACCCGCGTCAGGGCAGGTTGATGACCTGGCCGACCTTCAGGCGATTCGGGTTGATGCCCGGGTTAGCCTTGAGAATGGCGTCCAGCGTCGTGCCATTTTCCCGTGCGACCTTGGCGAGCACGTCGCCTGCTCGAATGGTGTAGGTGCGGCCGGACGATGCCGAGGTCGCCGCCGAAGGAGCTTGGTTTGCCGCTTCACCGGTTTGTTGAGGTGCTGAAACAGTCGCCGCTGGCGGTCTCGCTGTTTTGAGCTCCTGCCGGATCGTATTCAACTGGTCCGCCAGGCTCTGAAGCGCGGTTTTCGTGTTGTGGTGTAACCCGCGGATTTGGCCGCTCAACTCTTCCGTCGAACCCGAGAGCCTCTGAACCTTCTGTTCGAGTTCGGAAATGCGGCTGTCAAAGTCGCTCATTGAACCACGCCCGCTGTAGGCCACGTAAATCGCGATCGCGCCCAGCAAGATGCCCAAGATGGCGAGTCCAAGAGAAACGGCAGAATTCGAAGATCGACTTTCAACGAGGTTCATGAGCGTCCACTATGCGGACCGGCCGACTTTGATCAAGCGAGAAATGAGAACGCCGAAAATGGGAATCAGTGGCAGCCGCAGGAGGGTCCGCAACCGCCATGCCCGAAGTCGTCGTCGGTCGGTAATCGGCCCAATTCAAAGGTCTTGCGCACGTATGCGGCGACGGTTTGCTCCACCTTGTGCATCGCGCGCTGTGCATCGATGAATCGTTGGGCGAGGGGATTCCGAAGAAAATCGTTCTCTTCGCGTTCAAACTCCGCAATATCCTCATCCGTGATGGGAAGCCCGCTTTCCTGTTTTTCGTGCAATTCGTCCTGGAGGTCGCATAGCCGCTGATACTGCAATCGCATCGACTCATTGGAAAGAAAGTCGAGGATCGTCTGCCGAATCTGCTGATAGGCCGGCTGGTCCAGAATGGTCTGGCAGAGCTCCTTGGTCTTCTGGATCACGGGTGTCTCATCTTGTTGAATGACAATGGGTTTCATATTTCTCCTGTCAAAGAGTATCGCATACAGCTTTGAATGATGTAAGAAACTACCACGCCGATCGAAATAATCAAATTGTAGGTAGCGCGTTCGATAACTTGAGGGCTTTACAGAACGGAAATCGCGTCCACGTCCACTGACCAGGAGACCCCCTTGGGCCACTTGAAGTCGGCAAGGGCCTTTCGCAAGGGCTTTGTGACGGCTCGGGCAGACGGCGCTCGAAATACAATGTGATATCGGAATTCGCCCTTGGCCCGGGCGAGCGGCGCAGGGGCAGGCCCACCTGTCTTGATCGGCGTATCGACATACTCTAGGAAGCGCTTCAGGAATTGTTCGCCAACGAGTTTGACCGCTTCCTCATGAGGGCCGCAGAGCGTCATCAGGACTAGTCGGGTGAACGGGGGATACTCAAGCTCGCGCCGAAATTCCAATTCCTCGGCGATGAAGCCGTCGAAATCGAGCCGCCGCGCTGCTTGAATGGCCGGATGGAATGGGGTGAACGTTTGCACAATGACCTCGCCGGCACGTTCGCCGCGTCCTGCACGGCCGGCCACCTGCGTCAGCAGTTGGAAGGTCCTCTCCCCGGCCCGGAAATCGGGCAGGTGCAGGCTGAGATCGGCATTTACCACGCCCACGAGAGTCACACCGGGGAAGTCGAGTCCCTTCGCGATCATCTGGGTGCCCAGCAGAATGTCGATCTGGCCGGCGCGAAAGGACCCGAGAGTCGTTCGGTAAGCGTCCTTGCGGGTCATTGTGTCAGAGTCCATCCGCGCGATTCGCGCGTGGGGAAAGACCTTGCGAAGCGCCTCTTCCACCCGTTGGGTGCCCATCCCGAAGAACTTATAGCCCGGGTCAGCGCATGACGGGTTGGGGCATCGATCGGGAACGGGTTGTTGCAGTCCGCAGATATGGCAGATAAGCCGTTCCGTCGTCTTGTGATAGGTCATGTTCACGCTGCAGTGCGGGCAATGCGAGGACGTGCCGCATCGGATGCAGACAAGCGAGGTCGCGAAGCCGCGCCGATTCAGAAAAAGAATGGTTTGTTCGCCCCTGTCGAGCCGTGCGCGGATCGCATCGCGCAGGTCGCGAGAAAGGACGTTTAGCCGGCCCTCTTTTTCGATTTCCTGGCGCATGTCGACGATGCGCATCGCCGGCATGTCCCGATGGTCGACGCGCGCCGGCATGCGGACGAGTTGATATTTGCCGATCTGAGCGTTGTATATCGATTCGATCGAGGGGGTCGCCGAGCCCAGGACAACAGCGCAGCCTTCCATTTTGCCCCGCATGACAGCCACGTCCCGCGCGTGGTAGCGAGGCGCCTCCTCCTGTTTATAGCTGTGCTCGTGCTCCTCGTCGACGACGATCAGCCCCAAGTTTCGCACGGGTGCGAATACCGCCGAGCGAGGCCCAATTGCAATCCTCGCCTCCCCGTCATGAAGCCGGTGCCACTCATCATGGCGTTCGCCGGCTGACAACTCGCTATGCAAAACCGCCACTGTGTCGCCAAACCGCGCGCGAAAGCGATCGACCGTCTGCGGAGTCAGGGAAATTTCCGGCACCAGGACGATGCAGCCGCCGCCCCGCTTGAGGACAAGGTCGATTGCCTGTAGATAAACCTCGGTTTTGCCGCTTCCTGTCACGCCGTGGAGCAACACGACTGGCGGCTCGCGTCGTTCTACGCTCCGGCGAATGACCTCGAGGGCCGCCGCCTGCTGCTCCATCAGTTGGGGCGGTTGCGTCGGCACCACGATATGACGCGCATCCGCCCGTCGGCGAAGAACCCGCTTGCCGATCGTGATGAAGCCGCGGGCGGCTAGGGCTCGGACTGTCGAGGAGGAGGCATTGGCCCTGACGAGCAGTTCGGGCAGCGGCACCGGCTCTGTGGCCAGCGCATCGAGGATCCGGCCCTGTGCGGGCGCACGCCTTCGGAGCTCTGCCACGGCCAGGGCATCGCGGCCTTTTTCTGAAAGCGCGACTACGGAGATTTCCTTGAACCGGGCACCGGTTTGCCGAACAGCGCTGGGCAGAACGGAACGGATCGCCAGCTCGACAGGTGCCGCGTAATAGTCTGCAATCCATCGGGCCAGATTCATCAGGTTGGGCTCAATGAGCGGCTTGGTCCCAATCGGCTTATGGATCGGCTTGAGGTCGGGAAATTCCGAAGAGTCAGCGAAACCTACGATATAGCCGCTCGCCGTCCGGCGGCCAAGCGGGACGATAACTCGCATTCCCGGCTCCAGCCGCCCGTCAAGCTCGTCCGGCACGAGGTAGTCGAATTCCCGGTCCAGCGCCAGGTCGAGAACCACACGCGCAATCTTCGGCATGGGAAGAATCTGCCCAACCGGCCGGCGTCACGTCCACCCTCAATCGCCGCCAGTCCCGTGCAGTGCGCCTGCCAACGGAGTAGCAAACGTGCTATAGGAAGGTATGACTTTGCGCATCGCTATCGCGGGCGGCGGTGCTGCCGGCTTCTTTGCCGCGATCCGCGCGGCGGAAGAGAATCGCCGGGCCGAAGTCCTTCTTTTCGAGCGGAGCCCTGAGCCCCTAGCCAAGGTCGCCATTTCGGGGGGAGGGCGCTGCAATGTGACGCATCATTGTTTCGACATCGACCGGCTGGTGCAGCACTATCCCCGCGGTGCTAGGGAATTGATCGGCCCGTTTCACCGGTTCCAGCCCAAGGATACCGTCGAGTGGTTCGAATCGCGCGGTGTTAGGCTCAAAGTGGAGCCCGACGGCCGGATCTTTCCGGTTTCCGACCGGTCGGCTTCCATCGTTCAGTGCCTGCTGCGCGAGGCGGAGCGGTTGGGCGTGCAGCTTTTTCTCGGCACGCCGGTGGAATCTGTTCGCTCGTTTCCCGGCGGCGGATTCGAACTGGACCTGCAGCGGGGTCAGCGCGTGCAGGCGGACCGCGTCCTGCTGGCGACTGGCGGCAACAGGGCAACGGCCGGATACCGCCTCGCCGCCTCGCTCGGCCATACCATCGTGGAGCCCGTGCCTTCGTTGTTCTCGTTCCATATTCCCGATTCGTCGCTTCACCGACTTTCGGGCATCTCTGTTCCGGACGCTCGGATCTCCGCTGAAGGGCCCGTCCCGGAACAGGCGGGGCCGCTGTTGGTTACACACTGGGGCATCAGCGGGCCCGCTGTTCTCAAGCTCTCAGCGTGGGGCGCCCGGGCCTTCGCCGCCTGCGACTATTGCACGACGCTAAACGTCTGTTGGCAGTCCGACGGCCGGGGCCGGAGGCGCGAAGCCATCGCGGAAGAGCGCAGACGGCATCCCGCGCGTTCATTGGTCGCGCGGCCCTTGATCCGCGTTCCCGCACGGCTGTGGGAATGGATTCTCGAACGCGCAAATATTCCGGGCGATCGGATGTGGAGCCACCTCTCCAACGCGGAGGCCAATCGGCTCGCGGACGCCTGCGACCGAATGTCGCTCGAGACCGCGGGCAAGAGCCTTTTCAAGGACGAGTTCGTCACCTGTGGCGGAGTGAGTCTCAAAGAGGTCGATTTCCGAACTATGCAGAGCAAATGCTGTCCGGGACTCTATTTCGCCGGCGAGCTGCTCGATATCGATGCCCTCACGGGCGGATTCAACCTACAGGCCGCGTGGACAACCGGCTGGATTGCCGGCGAAGCCATGGCCCGTGGCTGACTCACCACGGGCGCAGGGCCGGTCCTCATCAATGGACCGCGCGTTAATTCGCCGTCGGTGGAGCAGAGGAGATGGATTTGACCGGCGTCCCGGGGTATTTCGCCTCGGCGAAGTGAATCACCCAGTAATCAGCGGAGACACGGTCCCCGTTCTGGTTGAACGCGATCGGTCCCGTGATCCCGTCGATGTTCACATTTCGTACGGCTTCGGAAATCTGAGCCCTCGACGGGCGGCGTCCGCCGTTTTGATCAATCGCTGCCTCGATGCCCGCGAGAATGACCCGAGCCGCATCATATGCGTACAGCGCGAAGGCCTCGGGCGGCCGTCCGAAGCGGGCCGTAAACCGTTCGGCAAACTCCTTGGCCGCAGGATATTTGTCCACCGGACCCGCGACCGACGTGTAGTATGCGCCCGCTGCGGCGTTCTGGGCGATATCGACGAAGGCCGATGAATCAAGCCCGTCGGGACCCATAAAGATGGCGTCGATTCTCCGCTCGCGCATCTGCTTGAGCAACACGCCGCCCTGGTCGTAGATGCCGCCAAAATACACAAGGTCCGGCTTGAGCGCGCGCATCTGCAGGATCAACGACTGGAAATTGGTCTTCTCTTCCGTTCCGATGAAGCCGACGATCTCGCCCCCAAGCGCCACCACCCGCTCCCGGAACGCCTGCGCAATGCCCTGTCCGTAGGCCGTCTTGTCATGAATCACCAAAATTCGTTTCGCTTTCAAATCGTTCACCGCGAACTCGGCGCCCACCGGCCCCTGCACGTCATCGCGACCGCAGACGCGGTTGACGTTCTTCAATCCGCGCTCCGTGACGCGGGGATTCGTGCTGCCGGGCGAAACCATCACAAGGTTCCCATCCTTGTAGACCTCGGACGCCGGAATGCTGACCCCCGAATTGAAGTGCCCGACAACCGCCAGGACGTCCGGGTCGTTGACCAGCCGGCGGGCAACCGCCACCCCGACATCGGGCATGGCCTGATCGTCCTGCGGTGTGAACTGAAGGTCGAAGCCCTTTTCCCGAAACCGCGGCTGCGCCTCCTCAATCGCCAGTTGAACCCCCAGCTTCACCATTTCGCCCATGCTCGCCTGAGGCCCGGACAGCATGCTGCAGGAGGCGACCTTGATCACTTCGGCCTGCGCCGAAAGCCACCCGCAAACCAGGATAAAAACGATCGAAAGAGTCGATTTCATAGCGTTTGATATGGCCTCTCGGCTTGGGATTGTCAACCCGCTCCTGAAAGCCCGAAACTCGGGCAAAAACTCTCATGACTTCGCGGAAAAAGTGGATGGATGTTCTCGAGCGCCTGGCGTCGCTGGGCGTCCGCGAGGCGGATTTGGAAGAACGGTTCATTCGAGCGCCTGGACCTGGCGGCCAAAAGGTGAACAAGTCCTCTTCCGCGGTCCACCTGATCCACAAGCCGTCTGGAACGGAAATCAAGGTGGCCCGCGAACGCTCGCAGGCCCTCAATCGGCTCCTCGCCCGCATTGAGCTTTGCAACCGGTTGGAGACCGCACTCCGCGAATCGCTCGCCGCGCATCGGCAGGCGGTCGAAAAAGCGAGGCGCCAAGCGCGCCAAAAATCCCGCGCTCAGAAAAAACAGATGGTGGAGGAAAAGCGCCGCCGCTCGGACGTGAAAGCCAAACGCCGCCGAGTGACGGACTTCGACTGACAACACGCGCGAACCGTCGTCCGCGCAGCCTCTAGCGACCTCAGTGGGAGTGGTGGCGCAGCGTTTAGCGTCGCAAGGAGGTCGACGCGTCCGAATTTCCATGGCATGGAAAAACGGCCCGAAAAATTTCCATGCGATGGAAAAACTGCCGGAAAAATTTCCATTCTATGGAAAAATTTTCGGGAAAATTTCCATAGCATGGAAAAATTTTCAGAAAAAATTCCATGCGATGGAAAAATTCGGCGCGGCTTCCATCGCATGGAATTTCCTCGCCCTGTGAAACGACGAGGGCCCAGCGGAGGGTTTGCGCTCGGTAGCCCCGTGCCGGCATTTCGCGAGGTCCCACAATAGCGTTGAAAACCGGGCCGCTCGCCGGCAGAACCTTGGCGAGATGAAGGCGCCCTCTCCGGTCGTGTATTACATTACGTCGCACGGGTTCGGGCACGGGGCGCGGTCGTGCGACATTTTGCGCGCCGTACGTGAGGCCGACGCGGAAGTTCCGCTGATCGTGGTGTCGGACCTTCCGGCGCCGTTTCTGGAGGCGCGGCTTGGAGGGCTTCGCTGTGCGTTTCGTCGCGCTCGCTTCGACGTCGGAATGGTCCAGATCGATTCGGTGCGCGTGGATGTGCCCGCAACGCTGGCGGCGTGTGTGGAGTGGCTGCGGCGGGCCGACGCGGTTCTGGCGGAGGAGCGGCGCTTTTTGCGGGAGAGCGGGGCGGCCGCCGTTGTTTGCGACATTCCGTCGATTCCTCTCGAGGCGGCGGCCCTCGAGGGCATCCCCGCGCTGGCGGCGGGGAATTTCGGGTGGGACTGGATCTACGAAGAGTTTGTTTCGCGCGACCCGGCTTGGGCGGAAATCGTTGCCCGTTTCCGGCGCGGGTATTCCCTGAGCAGCCTGTTGATGCGTATGCCGTTTGCGGAGCCTATGGCGGCGTTTCCGCGGCGCGTGGAGATCGGCGTCACCGCGCGGCCAGGTACCCCGCGGCGGAGGGAGCTGGCTTCGCTGACCGGCGCGGACCCCTCGAAGCGGTGGGTGCTTTTGTCGTTCGCCGAGTTGGCGTGGGAAGAGGCCGCGTTGCGCGCGGTGAGCCGTCTGGTCGACTGGGAGTTTTTCACCGTTCTGCCCCTCCGATGGGACGGGCCTAATTTTCGGGCTGTCGACCGGCGCGCGGTTTCCTATGCGGATGTTCTGGCCAGTTGCGACGCGGTGTTGACGAAGCCGGGTTTTGGCGTGCTCTCCGACTGTGCGGTCAACGGGAAGCCTATCATCTACGTGGAACGAACGGACTTTCGCGAGTATCCGATCCTTGAGGCCGCGGTTCGGCAGTATTATCGCAGCGTCCATCTTCCCGCAGAACAGTTGTACCGCGGCGACCTTCGCAGTGCGTTAGAGGCGATTGAAACTGCACCAGAACCCGTAGCACGTGTTGCAA
The DNA here is from genome assembly GCA_025054615.1 of Kiritimatiellia bacterium. Lineage (NCBI taxonomy): Bacteria > Pseudomonadati > Kiritimatiellota > Kiritimatiellia > Kiritimatiellia bacterium. The sequence continues at coordinate 3,889 of JANWZO010000027.1, read as the reverse complement.
CGGGCGGCGACCGGGCCGCCGCTGAAATCATCCTGAAGACGGCGGGACAGGGCTGATCTGCGTGGCCGAACCTAGGCGGGCGGCTCGAGGGATCGCGGGACCACTGTGAGGGTATTGGGATTCTCCAGTGTGCGCGACGAGGCCGCCCCGAGATCGCTCAATCGGCGGGCGGAGGGGATCAGCCGGGACTCAAACGAACTTACGGCCTGGTTGTAGGCTTCGACGGTGCTGCGGAGTTTTTGACCGGCGTTGTTGAGGTGATCGATGAAGATGGCGATGCGCTCGTGGAGCTGTCGGCCGAGTTCGCAAATCTCCTTCGCATTTTGCTCGGCGCTCGCCTGGCGCCATCCATAGGCGATGGCCTTGAGAAGGGCCAGGAATGACGCAGGCGTCGCGAGGATGACCTTCCGCATAAGCGCATATTCGATGAGGTCAGGCGCTTTCATAACCGCGGCGGACAGGAAGGCTTCGCCGGGCACGAACATCACGACGAATTCCGCGGAGTGCTCGTATTTTCCCCAGTATTCGCGGCTTGCGAGTTGGTCCACGTGCGCGCGCATCTGCTGGGCGTGCTGAACAAGGGCCCGTTCCCGCGCCTCTTCGGAATCGCTCTCGACGGAGGCGAGAAAGGCGGACATGGAGACCTTGGCGTCGACGATGACGGCGCGGTCATTGGGGAGACGGACCACTAGATCTGCTCGTGCGCGTTCGCCTTCTGCTTGTACGTGGACCTGCTCCTCAAAATCGACGTGCTGGGTCATGCCAGCCAATTCGACGACGCGCCGCAGCGTCAATTCGCCCCAGCGGCCGCGAGTCTGGGGAGTCTTCAGCGCATGGACCAGGTTGGCTGTTTCGCGTTGCAGCAGTTGATGGGCGGAGACGAGCTGATTGATCTGTTCGCGGAGGCCGGAGAAGGATTCCGCGCGGTTCTTTTCGAATTCGCGGAGGTTGGACTCCATTCTGGCGAGGGTCTCCGAGATGGGCCGGACGAGGGCGTCGATGGCGGCCTGGCGTTGGCTGATATCGCCCCGCGCGTCGGCGACAATCTTTTCGAGAGATGCGCGCGCCAGTTTGAGAAACTCGCCGGTGTTGGCAGCGAGAGTATCGCCCGCGAGGGCTTTGAAAGTGTCGGACAGTTTTGTCCGCGCGTCGTCCAGCAGGCTCCGTTCCGCCTCTAGGCGGGCCGCTGCCTCGCGGGCCTGCGTTTCGGCGCGGACGCGCGCCTGCAGTTCGGCGTCCAGACGGTTTCGCAGCTCTTCGAATTCGCGGCGGAGTGTGTCCAGTTGGCCCTGGAGCTGGCGTGCCTCGCCTTCCAGTGTGGCGGACTGTGTTTCAGCGTCTCGGGCGCGCCGGATCCATTCGTTGGTTTCATGGGATGCCGCGCGGCGGGCGGCGGCCCGGCCGAGCGACCACCCGGCGAGGAACGTTGCAGATGCGGCCAAAAGGAGGATGAGGAGGTCGGGGAGCATATTCATGTTCATGGGCGCAAGGCCGCGACGCGCGGCAACGCCGTGTAGCATATCCCGCCATTAGGCGCGCAAACGAGCAAAATCGCAGTTGCCGCGATGACTTTTATAAGTACGAGAAAAGGCCGTCCGCGCGGCGGAGATGCCGATGAAGGCTAGGTTCGGTAGTTCGGCGCCTCTTTGGTGATGGTGACATTGTGGGGATGGCCTTCGGCGATGCCAGCGGCGGTGATGCGGACGAACTTGCCGCGCGCGCGGAGCTCTTCAATCGTTCGGCACCCGCAGAATCCCATAGCCGCGCGCAGACCTCCGCAAAACTGGGTGAGGACCTGCTTCACAGTGCCAGCGTAAGGGACCATGCCCTCAATACCCTGAGGGACGAGGTCGTCGTCCGGCGTGTCTGCGATGCCGTAGCGTTCGCGGCTTCCGCGGTTGGTTTGCATGGCACCGAGGCTGCCCATGCCACGGTAGGCCACGTATTGGCGGCCCTGATAAATGATTTTTTCGCCCGGCGATTCCTCGGTGCCGGCGAGGCGCGACCCCATCATGACACTGTGCGCGCCGGCGACGATCGCCTTGGTGACATCGCCGGAGTAGCGAATTCCGCCGTCGGCGATAATCGGAATCGTTTCCTCGAGCGCCTCCGCGACCTGATAGATTGCGGTGATTTGCGGCACGCCCACGCCGGTGACCACGCGAGTGGTGCAGATGGAACCCGGGCCGATGCCCACCTTGACAGCGTCCGCGCCGGCGTCGCGAAGGGCAATGGCAGCGTCGCCCGTCACGATATTCCCCGCGATCACATCGATGTGGGGGTAGTGCTGCTTGATCCAGCGGGTCATCTCAAGGACCCCCTTGCTGTGGCCGTGTGCGGTATCAATGACCAGCACGTCCACATGTTCCTGCGCGAGGGCGGCGACGCGATCATGATCCGCCGGACCGACCGCCGCGCCGACGCGCAGCCGATATTCCGCGTCGCGGTTGTACAGCGGCTGGATGTTTTGAATGAGAGTGCTGACGTCCGAGAAACTGTAAAGGCCGACGAGCCGCCCATCTTCGACGAGCGGGAGTTTGCCGATTTTGTTTTTCACCATGATCTCATAGGCCTGTTCGAGCGTGGTGCCGCGGGGCGCCGTGATGAGTGCCGTGGTCATCACATCCCGAATGCGGGTCCGGGGATCCCGAACAAACTTGATGTCGGAGGAGGTCAGGATGCCGACGAGCCTCCCCTCGTCATTGAGGATCGGAAATCCGCTGAAGGCATAGCCTTTTTCCTTACGGGTCCGGTGGACGTCCTCGATGGTTTGCGAGTCGCGGAAAGTGACGGGCGAGACGATCAGGCCGTTCAGGTGGTGTTTGACGTCGCGTACGAGCGCGCTTTGCCGCTCGATCGTGAGATTCTTGTGGATGATCCCGATGCCGCCCAGCATGGCCATCGCAATCGCCATGCGGGACTCGGTGACCGTGTCCATGGCCGAGCTGAGGAACGGGATATTCAATTGGATATTCCGCGAGAGGCGCGTGGTCAGGTCGGCCTCCGCGGGCAGAAAATCGGCGTATTCCGCCACGAGCGACACGTCGTCGAACGTCAGGGCCTCGTGGGGAAAAGCCCGCATGAATTGGTCCAGATGCCGGTTGATGCTCATTTCGCGCCTCTTTGCCCGTTGCACGGTGTCTCGCAGCAGTTTCCGTGTCAATGGAAATTGCGCTTCAGCCGGTGCGCGAGTCATGGCGAGAGGAAAGTGATTTAAGGGAGTCTCGAGCAGAGTTTGGGAAGGGTCGGGCTTACGACGAAAATTCTGCGAGCGAATCTGGGCGTAAGGGAAAGAAGCGGTTTCAATGTGGCTTTGTCGCTATAGAATGATTGCTTGAGAGTCGAAACTGTGATTTCGAAGTCTGTCACGGATTTTGCGGATTCCCCGCTTGTTGATAATGTCGTGCATACAATCAATCGTGCCAAACCTGTTCCACCGGGTGCGCTCGAGCAGTTCGTGTGAGTCCGTGCCCGGAGTTTTTTTGCGGGACTGGCGTCCGGTTCGAACGCATCGTATTCGCAACCGAGGTCGGTACTAGATGGGCGAGTAGTCATTCACGATTTGTTGGTGGTGCAAGGCCCACTTCCTCAGGAGCGTAAGTGAGTCGGAATAAACGCTCCTAATTCGCATCATTCACCTAATTGAGAATCAGGTAACACAGGAGGATAGTTTTGGGGATTCTATCATCTGCATTCTGGAGAAAGCTCTTGCGTGTTAGTGTCGGGGCTATTCTTCGACATGAAGCGATCGCTGCAACAAGGATCCATTATAGCTGGAAGGTTGTTCCTGCTTGGGCAAGTACGTTTGGTTTCGGACCGTCGTATTCGTCCAACCGACAACGGGCTTTGGCGTTTGAGGAGAGCGGTGTTGTCATAGCTTTTCGTAATA
>JANWZO010000026.1 GCA_025054615.1 Kiritimatiellia bacterium | reverse complement strand
TCAGGAACTTATCAAAGCACAGGCAACTTTTGAAACATTCTTCCAACAGGCTTCCCTCAACCCGAATGCGCGCCTCATCACCGGTGTGATCTGTGGGTATCGGGTGGAGGAAATCAAGGATCCGTTGACACAGCGGGTTCGGTACTTGGATAAGTTGGTGGATGAGTTAGCGAAGGGCAGGAAGATGGAGAAGATTTTGCGTGGCTCGTGAGGTGTTGTGACGCTCATGAAATTGAGCTGGTGAGCACAAAAGTCATCAACAGCCGCCCAACACTGCATGCAGCCGACGCGCTGCGCGCGCGGCTGATGCGCGCCGTTAGCCAGCACAGATCCCATAGCCGTGTAAACAGGAGAACCCATGAAGACGCTTATCACGGAATTCATCAGCCTTGACGGAGTTATCCAAGCGCCCGGAGCCCCGAGCGAAGACGCCGACGGCGGCTTTGCCCATGGTGGGTGGATGGCGAAGTATTTCGATCCCGAGATCGTTGGCGGAACGTTTGACGAACTCGCCAAGCAAAGCGATGCCCTCCTGCAAGGACGGCGCACCTATCAAGTCTCGGCCACTGCATGGCCTTCCCGCTCGGGTGACGAGTTTTCTGACTGGATCAACCGCGTGCAAAAGTATGTCGTGTCCGACACGCTCACCGAGGATGACATCGTGTGGCCCCCAACGACAATCATCCGCGGCAAAGACTTCCTGAAGACAGTGGCTGATCTAAGGGCGCAGTCGGGCGGCTACATCTACGTATACGGCAGCGCGAGGATGGTGCAGTCGCTTCTGACCGCCGATCTAGTTGACGAGTTGGTTCTGACAGTCGTCCCACTCATCATTGGGAGCGGCAAGAAGCTCTTCCCAGTGATGGGCAAGCCGCTGGGGTTTGAACTTGTCTCGGTCGTGAAGGCGAGCACCGGCGCCCAAGTCTGCCGATATATGCGTGAACGTTAGCGCTCATTGTGCTTCGGTGCTGGCTAACACTGGGTTGCAGCCGACACGCTCCGCAACGCGGCTGAACCCGACCGTTAGCCCGGATTATTCATGAAGGGGCATGAAATAGTTGTAAAATAGTATTGGAAAACCTCTGTAACATGCTAACGTTTAGCTGTTTACACAAAACGGCATGCGAGGTTTTCCAATGACTAATATTCCTACAGACTGTCTGCTTTTTCCAGACCTTTTTCACAAACCCCTCCACATCCAGTTTTCTGACCAACAACTCTCCAGCGATGGCGGGCTTTTGCTGCTCAAGGCCCGTGACCGTAAACTGAACCTCTCTTCCCGTCTGGCCGCCGCCATCCCGGATCGTCGGCAAGCCGCCAAAGTCGACCACTCCCTGCTCGCCCAACTCCAGCAGCGCGTCTACGCGCTGGCCGCAGGCTACCCCGACGTCAACGATGCCGCCGCCCTCGCCAACGACCCCATGTTCAAGCTGGCCTGCGGGCGCGGACTCCATGATCAAGCCCTGGCCAGTCAGCCCACGCTCTCCCGATTCGAGAACACCGCACGGCGCGGCGACCTCTATCGCATTGGCCCATGCGCTCGCCGAGACGCTGCTTCTTCACCTGCATAAACGACACCGCGCCGCACGCCGGGTCTGGATCGATGTGGACCCGACCTGCACGCCCACCTACGGCGCACAGCAACTGACTTTCTTCAATGGGTACTACGACACGTGGTGCTATCTGCCCTTGGTCATCACCATTTCCTTCGACGAGGATCCCCGGAAGTACCCCCTCGTGTTGCTGCTGCGCCCCGGCAACGCCGATGCCATGCAAGGCGTCCTGCCCGTCCTCCGGCGTCTGGTTCCCCGCCTCCATATGCTCTGGCGCAGCGCCCGGCTCTGGCTGCGTGCCGACAGCGCATTTGCCCGCAGCGACTTGCTTGACTGGCTCGACGAGCAACGCATCGGCTACGACATCGGCGTGGCCTCCAACAGCGTATTGGCGCGCGAAATGGAAGAGGCCTTGGACGTGGTGCGCGATCTGGCCACACGCGACCAAGAAACGGTCGCCTTCTATCTGGATACCGAGTATCGCGCGGCGTCTTGGAGCCGGTCGCGTCGCGTGCTCTGCAAGGTCGAGGTGGCACTCGCCGACGGCAAGGCGCCGCGAGACAACGTTCGCTATATTATCACGACGGGTCGCAGCGGCTCGGAGCCTGGCTTCAGGCGCTACTACGGTCATTCGGACATGGAAAACAGCATCAAGGAACTCAAGAACGACGCGGGGTTGGGCCGCTTTTCCTGCTCGCGCGCCGGCGCCAACCAGTTTCGGGCGATCCTTTCGCTGGCGGCCTTGACGCTTGTGCAGGGGCTGGCTCCCGCATGGAAGCGCGCGGGGCTTCGGCCCCAGATGGCCACGGTGCGCGGCTGGTTGCTCAAGGTGGCGGTGCGGGTCAAGGAGACGGCCCGGCGCGTGGTGGTGGAGTTGGCGGAACATTATCCCTGGAAACATCGTTTCCGTCTTTGCGCCAAGGGGCTGGGCGCGGTTCCGATATAGCTCCAGCGATCTTTCCCGCATCTGTTCGTATCTACCGGCTCGTTCGCCGGGCAGCGATGTCTGCAATCGCAGGCTCGACGTGGATTACTCGGTGGGCGGAAATCAGGGTATGACCGGCACGATCTGGATTCTGTGTCTGGTCAACAATCACTCGAACTTCACGGACGTGCTGTTTCACCTCGATCACCCGGACGGCCCCGGCAATTATGTCGCGCTGGTCGGCACCGTCGGCACGACGTATACCGGGCCCTTCAACGACGGCATTCCCGAGCCGGCCATGCAATACGCGGGCTTTACCGATTACAGCTCCACGGCAGACCGCGCCGCGGGCGCCACGCACATGCTCGTCGTGAAGATCCAAATGAACATGGGCGGCTCCACCAACGACGGCTGCGAATTGTGGGTGGACCCGCCGCTCAATGCGGGCGAATTTGGACTCGGATTTCCGATCTATAGCTACGGCTATGCGGACGCGTTCGGCGCCGAGTTCAGCGGCGTCGGCATTTCGTTCAACAAAGCCTCCGCGCTGAATCACGCGAAGCCGCGGCTGGACGACATTCGCATCAGCAATGGCCCGAACGGTTTTGCCGAGATCATCAGCGGCTTATCGCCCGCGCCCACCCGTTTCACTTCCGCCGCGGTGACGGATGCGGTGATTCATCTGGAAATCTCCGACCTGACGCCGGGGGCGACGAATCATCTCACGCGGGCGGGAACCCTTTTTGACGAAACCTGGATGACGTCGTGGACGTTCGTCGCTAGCGGATTAGTCACCAACTGGTCCGAGCCTGCCGGCAATACCGTTTTTTATCGCGTGGAAACGGAGCGCTAACGCCGCCTCAGTTTGCGCGAGGTCGCGCCGACGCGAGCAACACAACGGAGGCCCCGAAAACGTAGTCCGAGTTGACTCATACACGTGTGAGATGAAAAAAGAATGATACTGCGTGTGCCGCCGTGTGGCGGTAGCCGCAGCATCGAGCGCGTCACGCTGCATTACGCCCATTCCCGCTGTACGCGCCGAACGACCTGCAGCTTCCGGTTGTCCGCTCCGTTCAGCGCGATGGGATCTAGGGTCCACTGCATCGTCTCGATCCAAGTTCGTTTTCCCATGTACAGTCCTTTCCAGTTTAGGAGTCGGCGGGCTGGCGTTTTTGTGGCTTGTCGCAGCGTTTCTTCACGAGGCTGCCGTGACGTTTTTTCTTTTCGAGCTTAATGACCGGCTGGAAAGAATTCTGTAATAACCAACATTCGTGGCGGTACAGGTCGTCCACCAGCGCCACAAGCCTTGGGTTGTCGTAGCGCGCGTATCCCCAAAGGTGCCTCATCCTCGTCCAGTTTTTTGTTCGACGTGGGCGTTGTCGTTCTTACGGTACAAGCGGCTGCGGTTGAAGTGTAGGGGTCGCGCGCGCCGAAAAACCGCACGAGAGCATGGTCGATGAATGCGCCGCCACTTTCGCATTTAAAGACCAGTATCGCAAGCGGAAGCTCGCGCTCTATTTCATTTCGCGCTAGCTTTCCAGCACGCGCGCTCCACTCTTGTTCCAGATGGCTGCCTGCTCGATCCAGCCGCTGTAGATGTCGGTGTAGGTGATCGAGCGCATGAAGTCGCCCTCGACGCGCTCGCTGCCGTGATCCACCGTTTCAGTCTCCAGATAAACGGGGTTATCCACCGTTCAGTTCTCGTAGCGGATCGGTATCTACGTGCGCAGCAGACGGCCGGGTTTTGTGCCGCCCCGGCGCTGCGGCATTAGCGCGCAGTGTTTCCTAAAAGCCGGTCCAGCGTGGCGGGACTGACGCAGAGCGTGCGCGCACGCAGCGCTTCGTCCAGCGGGACGATCCGCGCCTCGTGCGCCGGAAGCCACAGCGGCATTATCGCGGCCAGCCGCTTGCCGCAGGGATAGTCCGCAGGTTTCCAGATCGCCGCGACCACCTGCGCGACGGCTCGTCGTACAGTCGCTTCCCGCCACCACGACGCAGAACACATGGAATTGGTCGACTGCCGTTCAACACCTTGATTGCGCATTTACATTGGTAGCCGCACCGAACAAAGCTAGTCCACCAGCTTGCGCCGAACCAGGGCCCCCGCGCGCTGATACGTTTGACACAACTGCTTTACCACGTCCATCCGACTCTGCATGCTCATACTTGCCATGCCTCCGGGTGTGGAGTCTTTTGGCTTGAGCCAACGATTTGTTTCCCATCCCCGTTCTACCAGCTCCCGGGTGTCTTTTCATGTGCGTCGATTCGATAATAAAAAAACTTTACAAACAATAGCGAGAGTCACATGATGAAGTCATAAAGGATGCTTCAATATGAAAAAAATCCCATTCATTAGTAGCTTGCTATTATTATGGACGATGGCGACTGTTGCACATGCCGCGAATTTGGCTGCAGATGACGCCTCCGATCCGGCGTATTCTGGCGGTTGGGGTGTAGGACTGAATGGTGGTTATGGATTCGGGGCATGGATTCTTGTTCCCCCCCAACCGACAAATGCGATGAGTTCGTCCCATGGTTTTTACATTGGCTCATCAACTGCAAACGCAGACGGCTGGGATGACGCTTCTATCAATGGCTTGCACGGTGATCTCGATATCGATACAGGCGCGTCCAGCCCTGCGGCATGGGGGATGTATGCCAATACTTTTCTTTCTGCGTTTGCCATCCGTCCTTTCACGGGAGGTCCGTTGAGTTCTGGGCAGACTTTTTCTGTCGATTTCGATAACGGATATATCCAGTCAGGAGGAGAAGTTTCACTTGGGTTTTTAGATGCAGATTCAAATTTTGTTTTTAGGGTCTATTTTACCGGTGGATTGACGAATTACTATTCCCAAGATTATTTCGGCATTTTAGATACTGGACTTGACTATGGCGATGAAGGGCTGAATTTGACCGTTGTAATGACAAGCGCGACAAACTATCTGGCAACCATAACCAGGCGTGACAGCTCCGCAGCTGTATTTGGCGGGAGCATGAGCGGCTTGCCTGTCGCGTTCGGCGCAGTAAATCAAAACGCGGGCGAGGGTACTCGGTATGATTTCTTTATCAATAGCATGTCAATCGTTCCTGAACCGTCGGTCGTATCGATGATCGCGATCGGATTGAGCGGGTTGGCTGTCCGCATTTTGATGCGGCGAAAATTGGTGCGGCATACCGACTTCTATAGGGTCCCGACTAGATGACTGAAGTCCCCCGATTTAGTGGACACCTACGTGGGTGGTGTATTCGTGATGTTGGTTGCTCATGGTTTCAAAGCCCACTGGAACCGATAACTGAGTGATCTGCGGAGCCTCACCCGGTTATCTCGATTAATTCAAATATCGCCCGATACGCCTCGGCCCGCGTCGAGAACTGCACCCGATGGATCAGTTATTTCTTCGGCGCCGCGCAGAACGATTCCATCATCGCGTTGTCGTAGCAGTTGCCTTTCCGGCTCATGCTGGGTTGTAGCCCATGCCGGCCTCGCTGCGCTCCTTGCTCACCACCACCAGCGTTTTGGAGGGGCTCTTCTCTCAACTCCGAAAACGCCTCAACCCTATCGGAGCGCTTCAAAGCCCGCGCGCTGCCGAGCGCTTCGCGCTCGCCGGCGTCTTGCGTATGACCTGGATTTCGATTCCCGGAATGAAACCCGACCAACCGCTACTCAAAAGTACACACAATTGTTGACGGCACCCTCACGACATCCCACTGGCGCGAACCGGAAGCATGAAATAGGTTGGAACCATGAGAGTTCTGTATTCGTCTTCGCCGATCCCTCCGGTTCCGCCCGACCAGGAAGAAAAATATTCCTCGGCGGCAACGCTGTCCGACATGGAGATCTTTGTCTTTCCGGAGCTGCTCTACGGATTGGTGCTCGCCAATTTGATGTCGCCCCGCATCTGGCGATGGCTCGAGGACCCGTGGTTTGAGGGCGTTCACAAGCTCACCCCTTATCGGCGCGTGCTTCGCCTCAAACAGTTCATCATCGACCACTACGAATTCAACCTCGATCTCGACACGTGGGGGCTGACGACCAAGGAGCGCGAGCTCGCACGGTTCAACCCGTGGATGGATGAGGCGACCATCAGCCAGAGCAATGCGCTGTTCGGTTACGAGGGGGACAAATACTACTTCGACATCGATATCCGCCGGCATTTCGGCCTCGACAAATACGATGGCAACGTCATCCCGTACTGGAAAACCGAAACGGTGGAAGCCATGGACGCGTTCCGTTATCGGGCCGGCTTCACCCGGGGGGCCGGTGAATGTGTCTCGCTATCGACGCTTTATGCGGCCGCTCTGTTCATCGTCTGCGGCGTCCCGCTCGACGACATCTTTCTGATGGCCACCCCGCTTCACTCCCAGAACTTCGTTATCTTGAATGAGGGCATCATCACCAACAATCGCCGGCTCGTGACGAAGAACATGTGGTTCAACGGCACCGAGCAGACAGCCAAGGCTCAGCGCGCGCTGCGCCACGAGCGGGTGACCATCGTGGCGCATCATACAGGCTACCTGCACTGCGTGTATCCAGAGGCGACGATTGATCCATCCGAGTATCGCCGTTTTTCCGAGGCACTTCGCGCCTTTCTCACCACGCCCATCACGATGGAAATTCTTGCTAATTTCCTTCGCGATCAGAGCTCGCTCCAAAAATGTTTCCAAATTCGATACGAGTCGCACGGAAAGAAGCGCTACATCGCCGCGGAACGCGTCTACGCCTACGAGCACAACGGCCCCTACAAGGTCAGCGATGCCACCCGCGACAAGCTTCTCGCTGAAATCGATGAGGACGAATTCTTTCCCGAACCCCTGCCCGATCGCCTCGTGCTGAATGATTTTGAGGGGGTTTTCAAGGCCCGACCGATGGACCTTTCCAGAAACGAGGATGTCGAGCGGCTCGCTGCCGCTCTGGATTGTCAATGCAGCCGCTCGAAGGAGGTCATTCGCAGGCTCGTGCAATTTGCAAAGTTGGAGCCCCGCCTACCCGATGGCGGCCGTTCCATCCGGTTCGTGCCTTCCTCTCCGCTCGGAATTCGACCGGGTATGACCCGCGAGCACATCATCGCCCGCCTCGAAGAACTCCGGCCCGTCAACCGATCTGCGGATCTCGCCTTTTACGCTGCGCGCGACTTTGCGCGTATCCATTGGCTCCCCCCCCTTCGCGCCGCGATCGAGCGAAGCCCGGTATCGATCGCCGGTTCAACCGGCCTCTCTGACCGGGAGGTCGCCGCGAAATTGGCCTCTATGCCCAATGAATCGATTTACGAGGGCACTCGAATCGCCCAGCCTGATGAAGTTTGGAATTATGGGCGGGGCGACGGATTTGAACGGCTGATCTGCCTCGCAAACATCTTGAAATTCCGGCACGCCGGCGATGAATTGAGGCTTACGGTCAAGCCGGACGTCGCACGCCTCCAAGGTCCGGGATTGGATGAAACCCTTCCGAGCTCAAAAGGCTTGGAGGGCGAAATTCTTCTCTAACGTCGTCTGGAACATCGAGGAATGGAAGGCCGCTGCGAGGCGCGAGGAGCACAGATCGCGGATAAAATTCCATGATCTGGAAAATATGTAGTTGAGCGCGTCCATGCCCTGCAATTTACAGAAAATGTAAATTTTGTCGTGTGGCAGCGGATGGTTTCAACCCTAACCGCGGCGATTGCCCGCGGAAGCGCCAGCCCTGATGGGATCTTTTTGGCGGACACAAAGCGTCGACTAAAGGCTGAGTAGTTCCTGAACGTCTTCCCACGTCAGGGCGCCGATGACCTGTTCATCAGACTCGAGGGTGGCATCGATAACGGCCTTTTTGCGGCGCTGTAGTTCCAGCACCTTTTCTTCGACGGTCGATTTAGTGATCAATTTCAGCTTGTAGACCGTGCGCTTCTGTCCGATTCGATACGCGCGATCGGTCGCCTGATCTTCAACGGCAGGATTCCACCAGGGGTCATAGTGAATCACCGTGTCGGCGCCGGTGAGGTTGAGCCCGGTTCCGCCTGCCTTAAGGCTGATCAGGAAAAGGGGAATGCTCCGGTCGGTATTAAAGGCGTGGACCTCTTTGAGGCGTTCCTGGGTCGCGCCATCCAGGTAGCAGTAGCGGATGCCCCGGGCATCGAGTTCGCGGCGCAGGATCGCAAGCATCGAGGTGAACTGGCTAAACACGAGGGCGCGATGACCGCCGTCCAGCACCTCGTCGAGCAGCTCGAAGAACAGGTCGAGTTTTGCAGAGGGCATCTTCGGGTTCAGGCCCGGCAGATTCAGGAGATCCAGATGGCAACAAACCTGTCGGAGGCGGAGCAGTGTCTTGAGAATTTCCATCCTCGAGCGTTGGAATCCCTGTTTCATGACGAGGTCGAACACCTTGCGCCGCGAGGCGTCGAGCAATTCCTTGTAGACGGTTTGCTGGTCCGGCGAGAGACTGCAAAGGGCGATCTTTTCGATCTTCGGGGGCAGATCGGTCGCGACCTCCCGCTTGAGCCGGCGCAACAAGAAGGGATGCAATTTGCGACGGAGCCGCGCCTGCGCAGCCTCTCCTTCGCGGTCGCCGCGGGCTATGGGCTGCTCATAGGTCGCCACAAAACGCTCATGCGATCCAAGGTAGCCGGGCATCAGGAAGTCCATGATCGACCACAGGTCGGACACGCTGTTTTCAATCGGGGTGCCCGTCAGGACAAGGCGGTGGGCGGCGCGGAGACGTTTCGCCGCGATCGCGTTTTGCGTGGACCGATTCTTGATGTGCTGCGCCTCGTCGAGAATGAGACAGGCGAACTTATAGTCCAAATACTGCTCAATGTCGCGGCGCAGCAACGCGTAGGAGGTGACGAGGACGTCGTATGCCGCCAGCTCGGACCATTTTTCATGGCGCCGACTGCCGGCGAGGGGCAGGACCCGGAGCCCGGGCGTGAAGCGGCGCGCCTCCTCGAGCCAGTTTTCGACCAGGCTGGTGGGGCAAACGATCAACGACGGCTTGCCGACCGCATCCGGATTTGAACGTGGAAGAGAAAGCCAGGCCAGCGTTTGCAGGGTTTTGCCCAGTCCCATTTCATCCGCGAGGATCCCCGCAAACCCATTGAGTTCGAGGAAGCGCAGCCAGGCGACGCCTTCGCGTTGATAGGGTCGCAGGATGGCCTCGAGGGGCTCGGGCAGTTGCACCGGCTCCACTTTGAGTTCGCGGTTTTGTCGGCGCGCTGCAGCCATCCAAGACGGGGCTGCCTCGACATCGACTCCGTCCAACGCGTCGAGCGAAGATTTGACGTAGGAGGCGTAAATCGAAGGCAGGCGAAAACTGCCGGGCCGCGTTCCCTCTCCCGCTGCGCAGTCTGCGAAGACCTCGTTCATGGCCGTGACGGCCCCTGTGTCGAGAAGAATCATGCGGCCATTCCGCTCGATGAACGATTCGCCCTTCAGCAGCGCGCGTTGCACATCGGCCGGCGTGATGGATCCTCCAGCCCCGTCGTCGAATTCGAAATCAATTTCAAACCATCCAGGCGCCCCATGTTCGCGAACGTGAACCACGGGAGTGACATGCGGTGTATTTTCCGCAAATTCACGAATGGGGCCCTCGATATCGACCTTCCATCCAGCACGTCGAAGGGCGGGCAGATCGCGGCCCAAAAAGTTCAGCACCTGCCGGCAACCGACCAGCGGCTCCAATTTGTCGCCTACGGGGCCCCTGAAACCCACCTCGGCGGCGCGGGTCAGCGCCGCGTTCTCAGCCGGAAGATTTCGGACGTAAAACCGGAAAATATCCTCAGGGTCGGGAATGGCAAAGTGGCCGCCAGCCTCTGTCTTGCCGGCAACGAGGGAGATCCCGTTGTATTCCGCACGCAGGCATGCTGCAAGCGACGCAGGACTGCCCTTCACCACTAGGCGGAAAACCGGTGTTGCCGGCTCAAGCGTGAACATGTCAAGGGTGATCTCGGTCTGAAGCGGAATGCCTTTGGCAAGCGCCGGACATTCATGCTGGAGAAAGCGCGGAATCGACTCCCGAGGGATGCGAACAGGTCCAAGATAGGCGGCCCGCATGGGCGACGGGAGGAAGGTGGCGAGGGGCCAGAAATGGCCGTGAGCGTAGACCCATCCGGCGTTTCCCGCGAGGACATAGAGCGGACGCTGCCCGTTTTCGGCAAAAGGCAATGGCGTCTGCAGATCGAGAATAAGCTCGCCCGTGGCATCATCGAGAGCCAATTTGACCAGCGATTGCATGGGCGCGCCGTTGACGGTGATCTTCCGGTCCTCCCCCTCTTCCAGCAGCGGTTTGCCGACATGCAAATTGAGCACATTGATAAAATCAGCCGCGGAGAGCGCGATCCGACTGCCGACGGGTCCTCCGCAAGCGTCTTCGAGGACAAAGAGAATCGACTCGTCCTTCTTTGAGAGAAAATAGGTGCTCGTGCGCGGCACTTGGTCGATGGGCTGCCGGCTCTGTTTGATCTCTAACCAGCACATCAACGGGATCCGCGAAGGTTGGCCGGCCAGAATTTCACCGATGGCTCGCTGCCAACCTGATGCGAGAGCCAGGATGACGCGAGCCGGAACGGTCCCGGACTGGGGAGTTGTTGTGCGCTTGAGAAACGCGGACTCATCGATTTGTGCGAGGCGGGCGGCCCGCCGCTGTTCCTCGACATATTTTCGCTCCCGCTCCGGATCCGCATGCCGTCGGACCAGCGCGAGGCCGACCGCAATGACATGGGCGCAGATGATTCCGCGCTCCGTACTGTCGCGGCAGGGGCAAAGATTTTCGCAGGTGCCGTCGGACAGAACCCGCGCGCGAGTGTGTATGGTTCGGTTTCCAAATGAAATGACGCCGCGAATCAGAGGCGCCTCGAAGATCGCCTCTTGAACGGCTCCGCGCTCATACATCATCTGGGCGTCCCGAAAAATGGAGGCGCCCGCCCAATCCAGGAGCATTTTTTGGGTGAAAGGTATGCCCACCGTAATCCCCTGCCGACGTTCCTCCACAGGTTTCGAGACATACGAGACTACACAAACCCGTCCGCCGGTCAAAGCACGATTTGCGACGTGTACCGCGAATCTCATGGGGATTCCAACAATAGCGGGAGCATCGGGCACTTGTTCCTGCTTGACCTCGCGGAGCAGCAGTTCAACGGTACCGCCATGAAATTCATCGCATGTACCCTCGGGATCTGGATAGCCGGGTTGCCGATTCTGGCCGCAGCGAAACTCGAGTCGGTCGCAAGGGACCCGTGGCGGGGGGCGATCGTCGTCAACGCCGCAGACGGATCGGTCCTTTTCGAAGACAATGCGGACGCCGTTGGCTATCCGGCCAGCGTGTTGAAGCTGATGACTCTCCTGCTCATCGTGGAACAGGTCGACGCCGGCCTGCTGCGCCTAGGCGATCGCGTGCGGGTAAGCGCAGAGGCGTCACGTATGGGCGGATCCCAGGTGTATCTGAAGGAAGGAGAAGTTTTTACGATCGACGAGCTCCTCGACGCCCTGATGATTCAATCTGCGAATGACGCCGCCGTCGCCCTCGCCCAACATGTGGCCGGCAGCCGAGAGGCGTTCGTTCGTAGGATGAACGAGCGCGCAGCTCAATTGGGAATGACCCGGACGGTATTCGTCAGCGAACACGGCCTGCCGCCCTCCGAGGGACAGATGCCCGATACGACTACTGCCCGCGATCTCGCGAAGCTCGGTATCGAGCTGTCCAAACATCCCCTCGTGTTTCGATATACGTCGATCCGCGAACGCGGCTTCCGCAACGACTCCTTCATCATGCGCAATCACAATAAATTGCTCGGCGAGGTCGAAGGGGTTGACGGCTTTAAGACTGGATACTTTCGTGCGGCGGGGTATTCGATCCTCGCCACCGCAAAGCGAAATAATGTCCGCATTATTGCGGCAGTCCTTGGCAGCGAAAACCGCCTGGTGCGGGACCAAAAAGCGCGCGAACTGCTGGCGCTCGGATTTAGCAAAGTTCCGAAGCCAGCACCACTCCCGTCCTCCACTCCGTTGATTTCCGCGTCCGGTATACCCACTTTGCATGAATCGTCGATTCCAGGATCCGGCGTGCATTCTCGAATCACTGGAACCTCTTCGGAATCGTTGTCCGGCGGATCGACCCATTCGCCTCGCTTGCCGCCGGATCCGTCCCAAGAGGTGGCAGATGAAACGCTACCGCAGGATGTCTTCGGCCGCCCCATTCTTTGGGCGGCCACATTGGGTGCAGGCGCTCTGATACTGGGTGCCGCGTTCACGCGGATCCGCCGAAAAAAGTGAAATCGTCCTCAGGAAGCCTCGCCGATTGATTGGAGGCGCGGGTGGGAATCGAACCCACGAATAGAGGTTTTGCAGACCTCCGCCTTACCACTTGGCTACCGCGCCATGAGCGCCAACAACATCAAAAGTCCAAAACTATCACTTCTCTGTTTCCATGCCAACAGGGAACCGATATTATGAAAGCGATCTATTGATCGCCTGGAGTGTCTTTATCCAATCTATTGATACTTTGAAGCACCGGTTTGGGCAGGCGGCCAGGGCAGGAATCGTCCTGCTAAGTATGTCGCTTTTTTTTGCGAGCCTGCTCGGGGCGCAGACCGTTCCATCCCCGCCGTCTCCATCCGCTCCCCTTTCGGAGCCATCCGCGGCCTCAGCTGCTGTGTCGCCTTCTGACCCCGGCGATGGCGAAAGCAAAAGATTTCCACTTCGCATCGAAATCATCGAGCTACCGCGGCATGTCCAATCCGATTCGACATACCCGCGCGAACGCACACGTCAACGCCTCATCTGGGACTACTATGGATTCGAATGGCGTCTGCGGCTTCCCCAAAACATTTATTCCTACGGATCAATCCTGTTGCGCGAGCCCATTGACCTGAATGGAATTTACAAAAAGTATCAACTGGTCTTTCTGCTGAAACCGGCGTGGGTGGCTCCGTTGCTTTCAGTTGGACTCGCGGATCGGCCGGCTAAGCGATCCCCCGCCCTGGCCGACGTCCCATTGAATGGCCGCACTCATACCCGAGGAGAGGATTGGACAATTGTGATGGTGCCCCTCACCGAATTCAGGAATGCTGTTTCCATTAAACCGGATAGCACACCCGCGGCCGAAGAGGGAGCTGACCTCGGCAGGCCCTTAGATTGGTCTTGTATTCAGGAAATTCGCCTGATCTCAATGGGGGGGCGAACCCCGGCCTCAGAAATCGCCGTGCGCGATCTTCGTTTTCAGCGGTTCTAGTCCGATTGCGCTTGCCGGCGAGTCGCGTCTCCGTATGTTCGGCGGGCTTGGAGGTTCTCATGGCCGGAGAATATGTATTCACGCTCCAGCGGCTTACGAAGCAATACAACAAGCAAAATGTCCTGGATGATGTGACTCTCGCCTTTTTTTTCGGCGCCAAAATCGGCGTCATCGGCGGGAACGGGGCGGGCAAGTCGACGCTTCTTCGGATCCTGGCCGGAATTGACAAAGACTACCTAGGCGAGGTGCAGACAGCGAAAAACATCAAGGTTGGCTATCTGCCGCAAGAACCCCTGCTGGACCCGTCCAAGGATGTGATGGGCAACGTGCAGGATGGCGTCGACGAGGCGCGGAAAATTCTCCAGCGATATGACGAGGTCTGCGAAAAGCTGGCGGAGGACCTTGGCGCGGAGGACCGAGCGAAACTCGAAAACGAAATGGACCGTCTCCAAAGCCTGATCGACTCCCACGATCTGTGGAACCTCGACCACCAAATTGAGATGGCCATGGAAGCGCTCCGCCTGCCTCCGCCAGACGCGAAGATCGCGGAAATTTCAGGCGGCGAGCGACGCCGCGTGGCACTCTGCCGACTCTTGCTGTCGAACCCGGATGTGCTTCTGCTCGACGAGCCGACCAACCATCTCGACGCGGAGTCCGTCGCGTGGCTGGAGGAATACCTCAAAAAATTTCCCGGCACGTTGATCGTCGTCACACACGACCGGTACTTCCTGACGAATGTCGCGGAATGGATTCTTGAGTTGGAAGGCGGACGGGCATATCCCTACAAGGGCAATTACGCCTCGTGGTTGGAACAAAAACAGGCCCAACAGGAGCGCGAGGCAAAAGCCGCGCAAAGTCGCCGCAAACTCCTAGAGCGCGAGTTAGCCTGGGTCCGCATGAATCCGGGGGCGCGGCGCGCCCGAAACAAGGCGCGACTCCAACGATATGAAGAGCTTGCGGCGCAACCCATTGATACCCGCGAGGATTCGCTGCAAATCCAGATCCCCTCCGGAGAACGGCTGGGCGATCTCGTAGTCCGGGCGGAAAACCTAACCAAGGCGTATGGCGACCGGCTGCTGATGGAAAATGTCAATTTCGACCTGCCCCGCGGTGGCATCGTCGGCGTTATCGGCGGCAACGGTGCCGGGAAAACGACCCTGTTCAAAATGATCGTGGGCCAGGAAAAACCAACTTCAGGGCGTCTGATCGTTGGCCCGACCGTGCGAATCGCCTACGTCGACCAATTTCGGGATTCCCTCGACCCCAACAAAACCGTGTTCGAGGAGATCACCGGCGGACGAGATGTGCTGGACCTTGGTGGAAAATCCATGAACAGCCGGGCCTACTGTGCGCGCTTCAATTTCCGAGGCGCCGACCAACAGAAAAAAGTTGGCCAGCTTTCCGGCGGCGAACGCAACCGCTTGCATCTCGCAAAACTACTGCGCACCGGCGGAAATCTGTTGCTGCTCGATGAGCCGACCAACGATCTCGATGTAGACACGCTGCGGTCGCTTGAGGAGGCTTTGTTGAATTTCGGAGGCTGCGCCGTCGTTATCAGCCACGACCGCTGGTTTCTGGACAGGATCGCCACACACATTCTCGCCTTTGAAGGCGACAGCAAAGTGACCTGGTTCGAAGGCAACTACGAAGCCTATCACGAACACCGACGCCGGCTGTTGGGCGACGCGGCCGACCGCCCGACCCGCATGCGCTTCAAACCCATCCGGCCCACTTGACGAATGGCCGTCTAGCCGGATGTTATGGGATGAAAATAATGGAATTCTCGAACGCCGCTTGCACAAATGGTGAGACTGGTTCCTGCGCCGAATTGATGCCCGTGCGCTGCGCCTATTGCGGCAACTGGATGGATGTAAAGCCGGGCAAAATCAACGCCATATCGCATGGAGCCTGCCCGGAGTGTTACGAACGGGAATTGCGCAGGCTCAAAGTTCGAAAACGGGCGCGGCCGCCCTCCCCCTAAACCTTTTCGACGGCGGTTCGCCAGATCCTGCGTTTTCGAAAAATTCGCAGTGCAGCCCATTCGTGTTAGAATCCCATGCGGTGAATTCGAATGCCCTCTCGTCCAGCCAACCGCGAGCAGACGCCCGGCATCGAAGAATTATGCGCGGAGTTCCAGAATGAGAATCCGCACACGGAATTCGTGGCGTCGCTCGCGCTTGAAATCTTCGATGCGGTCCGATCAGCGCTCAATCTGAGAAAGTCGGACCGTTTGCTGCTTGAGGCGGCGTCGAAGTTGCACGACATCGCGTATTCCCAGGACCCAGCGAACCATCCGCAGGCCGCCGCCGAATTGATTCTTTCCAGAGGCCTCCGCGGCTTCACAGCGCGCCAGCAAACGGAAATCGCCGCGATCATCAGCCTCCATGGAAAGTTGCCCGACGATGGTCAGCTCCCGCGGGCCCTCGGGAATCTGGCGCAACCGGAACGGATATTCAAACTGGCCGCCATTTTGCGAATAGCTGACGCCCTCGACAGCGGCCATTTGCAGGAAAGCCGAATCAAATCCATTTCGCTCGATAATGGTCTGTTTCGCATCCAGGTCGCTACGCCCGCCGGCGCCGCCGGCATCGAGCGGGCCATGGCGAAATCCGATCTCTGGCAACGCGTCTTCCCACTCGGCGTCCTTTTCGAAGCCGTCCCGCGAAAATGCAAACCGGAGCCGCAACCCGATCAGCCGGCAGGCGAGGCGCTCCGCCGGTTGATGTTGCGCCAGTTCAGAGTCCTGCGAACCTCCGCGCGGCGCGCTGCGCGAGAGGACGACGAGGAGACGCTTCACGACCTGCGCATTGCGGCGCGAAGCCTGCGGCGTATCCTCGAGGCCTTTGATCGGCCCCTGCGCGACACGTCCGCGAAGGAGGTCGAATCGCTCCTTCGCGATTTTACCAAGGCGCTGGGTCCGGCGCGTGACATCGACGTTTGGCTCGCGATTCTTCAGAAGCCGAAAATCAGGCCGCTCATCGAGTCAGCCCCTGATTTTCTCGCCGCTCAGGAGAAGCTGCGGGCCGGCTCTCGCGCCGATCTACGCGCCTATCTGCAGGGTCCCGATGTCCAAAACCTCATGGCGCGATTTGGCTATCTGCTACGGATCGAGCTTGTTCACGCCGGAGGGCGCCTCAATCGCAAATTTGGACCCCTTGCCCGACGTGCGGTGCGAGATGCCTGGCGGGCAGCCCTCGCGAAAAAACGTTGGGCGAAAAGCCAGAGCCCGGAGAAACTACATCGGCTCCGCATCCGCCTGCGCAAACTCCGCCTGCTCACATCCCTTGTAGAGGCCGCGTTGGGAAGCCGCGCGAGCTTTCTCATCGAGACAGTGCGCCCCATCGAACGAAACTTGGGCCGTATCCACGACCTTGACCTCGCGCTCGCCCGCGCGAGCGAGGCCGAAGCCCCCCCAGAGCTGGTGGCCGCACTTGCGAAGAGGCGGCGCAAGGAATACAAAAGATTCCGCGAGGCCTGGGACGCGTTCCTGGACCGAAAAATCCAAAGAAACTGCCGAGCCGCCTGGAAATAAAACCCGAAACACCACGTCGAGGCCAGACGCCACTTCCCAAGGGTCCTTCGATTTCCATCGTATGGAAAATTTACTCAGGTGGCCTTCCATCCTATGGAATTTCCATGGCATGGAATTTTGGGCGCCCGTGGGAGCTGAAAAAGCGGATGGGGGTATTTGCCAAACTCAACTGAAAAATTCTCAAACATGTTCAAAAACCCAATCTTGAATCGTTCGTTTGGCCGCTGATAAGTTGTTATTACGTTTGGAGGATATCCTCATGAGCCGTTCAGCATTGATCACGCTGGCTTTGTTGGCCGGCACCTGGTTGCCCACAATGGCGGAGCAACCTTCGGAAGCCGACGATGCGGTAGCGGCTGAAAACCGCGCTGAAAAGGAGGAGAACCCTATGGTTGTTCTGAAGACCACGCTCGGCGACATCACCATCGAGCTCTACCCCGACAAGGCTCCTGAAACGGTAGCCAATTTCCTGCAATATGTACGCGATGGCCATTATAACGGCACCATTTTTCACCGTGTGATCGACGGATTCATGATCCAGGGTGGCGGGTTCACGCCAGACATGCAGCAGAAACCCACCCGCTCGCCGATCCGCAACGAAGCGTCCAACGGACTGCGGAACGAGCGGGGTACGATTGCGATGGCCCGAACAATCGAACCTCATAGCGCGACCGCCCAGTTTTTCATCAACGTGGTTGACAACGACTTTCTCAATTTTCAATCGCCCGATCCACGGGGATACGGCTACTGCGTATTTGGCAAGGTCGTTTCGGGTATGGATGTGGTGGATCAAATCAAGGCGGTCGCGACGACTACGCACGGGTTCCACGAAAATGTGCCGTTGGAACCGATCATCATAAGGGAAGCCGTGGAAGTGCCTCGATAGGCCGGTCGCTCGCGCATGGCTATCATGACAGATCCGGCCCAAAATCCGCAGGCGCCGCCGGTGCCGGGCGCGCCGGGTGTCGGGTTTCGGATTGGTGATTATGTGATCCTGGACACGCTCGGACACGGGTCCATGGCCAATGTTTTTCTGGCGCGTGATTCCACGGGCCACGAGGTTGCGCTCAAAGTTTTTCAGGAGGGACCGGGCGTTTCTCCGACCATGCTCGAGCGCTTCAAACGTGAGGCCGAAGCGTCGAAAAAGCTTCGCCGTCACCCCAACATTATGAAGGTCTATGCCACGGGGCAGGACGGCATTTACCACTACATCGTGATGGAACCCATCCGCAATAGCCGAACACTCGAATCATTGATGGAGTCCTCCTCGCTGTCGGTCGACGAAATTCTGACCATCGGGGTGAAAATTGCGCGCGCCCTGCACTACGCGCATACGCGCAACATCGTTCACAGGGACGTGAAGCCGTCGAATATCATGATTGATGAGTTTGGCGAGCCGCTCTTGACGGACTTCGGCGTGGCGGAGCTGGTGGACTGGCCGTCCTGCACGATCACGGGCGCGCTCACCGGCACGCCGCTCTACATGTCGCCCGAGCAGGCGCGAGCCGATCAGGCCGGGCCGCGCAGTGACATTTATTCGTTGGGAGTGGTCCTTTACGAGGCCCTCACGGGCATGCTCCCGTATTCCCCGCAGCACTCGTCACCCGTCAAGCAGGTCTTGGAGGCGGTCAAAAACGAGCCGCCGAAAAGAATTCGCCACTACCGCAAGGACATCTCGCCCGAGGTCGAGGCGGTCATCATGAAAGCTCTCGAGAAACAGGAGAGCCGCCGCTATCACGACGCCGAATCATTTGCTGCGGACCTTGAACGCGCGCGAACAGGCCGCCGGGTGTCGGCGCGGTTGTCGACTTGCTTCGACCGACTCCTGACGCTCGCAAGGAAATATGACCAGTTTTTTGCCGCTGCCGCCGTGATGTTGGCGATGGCCGCAGGGGGCGGACTGTATGTTCGGCAGAAGCTGCTCGACGCCCAGTTCGAAAAATTGATCAGCATGGCGCACCTGCGGAACATGATGTTGAAGGGCGCCGCCGAGCCTCCTGCCTCGCTTGAGCAATCCGCTGCATGGAACGAAATCCGGATCGCGCGCCGCGACCTGAGCGCCGGACGCTGGGCCGCGGCCCGGGACTCGTATCGGGCGGCGGTCGAGCTGGCGCGCTCGATCGGCGACGAACGCACGGCGTCGATCGCGCGGCTAGAAATGGCTCGGGCAGAAACCATGCTTGGGCAGGCGGATTTGGCGCTTGCCGCCTACCGCGACATCCTCGCGCAACCGGACGCCTCGTCTGCGATTTCCGACCTGGCCCAGATGGAGGCGGTCACCTTGGCTCTGGTGCAGGACACTCGGGCGGAAGCGGCAAGGCTCGTCGCTATTAAACCCTTGCCGCCCGAAGGCGCGCTTCGGGACATTCTGCGTTGTCTTTCAGGTGAAATTTCAACGCAACAGCTTCTTGATCGATTGCCCTTCCTACCGTCCCGCCTACACAACGATGTTCATTTGGCCATTGCGCTCCGCCACCGCGTAGATGGCAACGAAGCGGGCTATGTTTCGCATCTGCGCCGCGCGGTGCAGAGCGCATCGCCGTCCTGGGAATGGCCCTCACCGCTGGCGCGAGCCTTGCTGGAGCAACGGAATTGACCGCCGCAGACCGACAGGCGGGGTGGATCTGGTTCCGCGTGCTGGCGCTGGCGGCATCTGTGGCCGTCCTTTCTGCACTCTTGCTGGCGGTGTTGGAACGCGTTCGGCATGCGAGGGAATGCGCTGACAATCTTCGATCGGTCTATCGGGCGCTCGAGGTGTACGAAATCGAACGCGGCACCCTTCCTTCGCTTGCCTATTTCCCGGACCACCCGATGGAGGATTCGGACAGTCTTCGCGTTGTGCTAGAGCCGTACGGTCTAGCTCCGGAAAAGTGCGTCTGCCCGGCGAGCCACCCCGTGCAAAGGGCCGAGGGTCTGACCTACCTCTGGAACGTTCGCCTCAACGGCAAACGTATTCCTCGCGGCGCTCAGGCCACATGGATGCTGGTAGATATGAACGCCCTAAGCAGCGATGTCCCGGCCCCCCACTGGGGAGGATATCACGTCCTCTATTCCGACGGGACTGTTCGCCGCATCCGGAACCCCCAGCGCGAGCTGCCCGGTCTGTAGGGAATGATCCAGCCCAGCACCACCGGCTCAGGGCACGGTGGAGCGGGTGGCCTTGGTCAGGGCTTTCCAAAGCTCATCCGGCGTGCGCGCCTTGAGGAGCAAGTCCCTCGCGGATTCGTCGCGAAAACTCCGCGTCAGGCCCGACAACAACTTTAGGTAAAAGGCACTCGCCGCCGTCGGAATCACCATGAAAAAGATGATCCGCGAGAGGGTCCGGCCGCCAAATTTTACACCTTTGCGGCTGATCCCCAGAACTAGCGTGAGACCTCCTCCCTCCACCCCGCGGACGTGGGGGAACGCGAGGCCGGGATCCACCGCCGTACTCGCGATCACTTCCCGTTTCACCGCCTCCTCCGCGAGCCGTCCAGCGTTGTCGACAAATCCCTCTGCCTCAAGGCGGGCGCTCATTTCCGCAAGCACGCCGTCGCGGTCCGTGGCGGATAGTTGCGGGATCATCAGTCGGGGGGATGAAAACCGCGCCAACCCCACCTGCGCAGGCTCGCCACGGCGGCGTTGCGAGGCGAGTCGTCTCGGAGCAGAGGTCTGATAGAACAGGAAACGGGCGCAATTCGGGCAGGTGTAAATTTTTTCCGCGGCATGTACGGCATGGACCTGACTGATGGGTATGGCCATCCCGCAGGCGGAACAAACGCCGTTCGCGATCGGCACGATTGCCAGTGTGCCCCGCTTATAAATCTTTTGGAAATGGGAGCGAATTTCATCCGGCAAATCCCGCTCCATGGCTTCGATCGAAGCATCCAGCGCGCTCATGCGCGCGACCTGCATTGATGCCTGCTGTTGCTCACGGGCGAAAATGAGGTCCTGTAGCTGAATCATGTGTTGGATCCAGCGTTGCATGCTGCCCGAGCCCATCTCAGATGAAACGGATGACATAGTAAAAGCCTCTTTTCGGTGTCGCGAATTGTGGTCTCGCCACGCTTCGCTTATACCACGGGATCACGCGCCCGCAAGAGGCTCCTGGATGGCTGCTGATGGTCCGAAGCTCGCAGGTATGCCGCCGCGATATCAACCGAGTTCTTCGAGCCCCAGTTCGCTCTCGGTCAGAGACTCGGTGCGAACCTGTATCGCATTTAGGAAACGGCCCCCCTGCGCGCCGTCGATCACCCGGTGGTCGAACGAGAAGCTCAAATAGAGCTGGTCTCGGATTTCGATCCGGTCCCCGATGACCGTTGGCATTTTCACGATGGCACCCATGCCCAGAATCGCGACCTGCGGCTGGTAGATGATGGGTGTGCCAATGATGCTGCCGAACGCGCCAAAATTCGATATCGAGAAGGTTCCGCCCTCGACATCCTCGCGGCGAAGTTGTTTGGAACGGGCCAGCTTGATCAGCCTTTCCAGATCCTGCGCGATTTCGGGGAAGCTCCGCTGATCCACACGCTTGATCACCGGGACAACCAAGCTTTCATCCTGAAGGGCGACGGCGCACCCGATGTTGATTTCGTTCCGCAACACGATGTTGTCGCCGAAGACCGACGCATTGATGGTGGGAAAGTCTTTCAGCACACGAGACGTTACGTAGATCATCACGCCGGTGTAGGACATTCGTACGCCGTATTTCCGCTCAAACGCGCCCTTCAATCGCTCGCGAAGTTCGACGATATGCGTCATGTCAACCATGTGGACCATGGTGACGTGCGCGCTCGTGCGAATTGACTGAACCATGTGGTCGGCGATGGTGCGGCGGATGGCCGTCATCGGAACGACCGTTCCAAGTTTTTCGATATCCCGGGGACCGTGATGACCCCCGGCGCCGGGTGTTCCCGTAGAAGAGCGCCTGGCCGCCCGCTGCGCCAGGTAGGCTAGCAGGTCGTTTTTGGTAATTCGTCCATGCTGGCCGCTTCCGCGTATGCTCTGGAGTTCATTCAAAGTGACCTCATTCAACAGTGCGAGGCGCAGGACCGTCGGGGAGAGCCAGTCCCGGGTCAGCTCCGGAAGCCGGCTGGACACGCCACCCTCGTCATTCTCCTGAAGGGCGGAGACGAGAATCTGGTTCGCGTCGCTACCGGCATGAGGCCGGTGCGCAGCGGGCGGTTTCCCGCCTTCCACAACCTCGCCGATCGGGTCCGATGTCTCCATCAGAGCCACGACCTCGCCGACCGCGGCCCGCTCGCCCTCCCGCTTGAGGATGGAGGTGAGTACTCCCGAGGCAGGGCTTTCGACTTCGACAGTAATCTTATCGCTCTCGACCTCCATGATGATCTCATCGGCGGCGACGGCCTCGCCGGGCCGCTTGCGCCATCGGATGATGGTGCCATCGGCCACGCTTTGACCCATTTGGGGCATCAGGATCGGAATGGATTTCATGGGGATCTCCGGGTAGGCGTCCTCGACCTGTACCGATAGGGTGTGACGGCCCGATGTCGAGCTACCTCGCTTGCTTCCGCGAGCTTCGCCATGGGATCAGTACTCCAGAAGCTCCACCAGGGCCGCCTCAATTTTGTCCGAGTTCGGCCGATAGGCGCGTTCCAGCTCCGGAGCGAAGGGAACCGGAACATCTGGCGCTGTGATGCGCATGATGGGTGCATCGAGTAAGTGGAAGGCTCGCTCAGCAACAACGGCAGCGAGCTCTGCGCCGAATCCGCAGGTTCGCCAGCCCTCATGGACGATCATCACGCGATTGGTCGCTGCCGCGGCAGCAACAATCGCATCCTCGTCATATGGCTTCAGAGTCCGAAGGTCGAGCACAAGGACCTCGTAGCCGCGGGCCGCCAATCGATTCGCCGCCCGCATCGATTCATGTACCATAGCGCCGTACGTTAGAACCGCGGCGTCCGAACCGGGGCGAACGATCCGGGCGGTACCGATCCGGGCAGGCTCGACCTCTTTCGGCACCAGTTCCTTTACGTGGCGGTAAAGAAACTTGTTCTCCAAAAAAATGACCGGATTTGGATCCAAAATCGCCGCATACAAGAGATTCCGCGCGTCGGACGGAAAAGCGGGATAGACCACTTTCAAGCCAGGCATGTGGCAAAAAAGGGCTTCCAATTCCTCCGAGTGAAAGGGGCCACCCCCGAATCCGCCGCCACAGGGGGCCCGAACCGTCATCGGAACCGGTATGCCTGTTCGGTAGCAGTGGGTGCCCGCGTTGTTCAGTAGTTGGTGAATAGCAGTGGTACCGAAGTCGGCAAACTGAAGTTCCACGACGGGTTTCATTCCCTGGGTCGCCATGCCAATCGCGGCGCCGAGAAGGGCCGACTCGCTGATGGGCGTGTCAAAGCAACGGTCGGCACCAAATTCTTCCTGAAATCCGAGGGTGACCTTGAAGGCTCCGCCAAACTGCCCTACATCTTCACCGAAAATTACCACCTCCGGATGCGCTCGCAAAGCGTGGCGAAGGCCTTCGCGGATCCCTTCCAAATATGTCATCTCAATCATCGGCATATATTCCGTTGATGAGGGTCGCCGGATTGGGCGGTGGATCGCGAAGAGCATCGAGATAGGAGGATTCCACGTCGGCAGCGACCTCGGTTTCGATGGTTTCAAGATCGCTGCACGTGAGCAGACCCTCTGACAGAAGACGCTCGCGCGCAACGCGGACGGGATCCCGCGCAGCGTAGCGCGCCAAAAGATCTCTCGGCACGTAGGAAAAATCGTCGTGCTCACCGTGCCCTCGCATACGCATCGTGTCGCACTCGATCAAAACGGGGCGAGGGTGCTCCCGAATATCCTCCGAGAGAGCTCGAAAGGTCCGCAAGAGCGCGACGGCATCATTGCCGTCCACGCGAAGGCCCTCCATGCCGTATCCGATCGCCTTGTCAGCGAGTGATTTGCACCGAAATTGAAGCCGGGTCGGTGTGGAGTACGCGTAATGATTGTTTTCGACGATGAAGAGAACCGGAACATCAAAAACCGCCGCGAAATTTACCGCCTCATGGAAATCTCCTGTGCTCGTTCCGCCATCGCCGATGAACCCAAAGCCGACGCAGGATCGACCCTGCCGGCGTCGCGCCATCACCGCCCCGACCAGCACCGGCAACATGGCGCCAAGATGGGAGATCATCGTGTAGACGCCGTTTTTCAGGTTGCCAAAGTGAACGTTGCCATCTCTACCACGAGTGGGCCCTTCGGCTCGTGCCAACCATTGACGGAATATGTTCCTTGCCGTTTCCCCGCGCCCGGTATGGACCGCTAGATCGCGGATCAAAGGCGCATAAAGGTCATCAGCGCCGCCGGCAACGGCGGCCGCCGCGCCGATCGCCTCATGGCCGATGCCTGTATATACGCCCCCATAAATTTTGGCATGATGATAAAGGCGGATGAGACGCTCATCGATTTTTCGCGCAAGCAACAACGCTCGAAACAAACGCCGCCAGTCCCCGCTTCCGGGATGCTGAGGGGGGCACTTGGCCGTTTCACTTGTCGCGGACACAATCGTGGCCCCTTTAGGCAATGCAACGCAAAGCGCCGGGCATTTCCCATCCGGGCCGCGATCGTGCAGTCAAGAATAGACCGTCCGACACATTCGCAAACGAAGCAAGCAAAGACCTCACGCCAGATGGGGTCATGTTGTCGAGCCGCCAGTCGGCAAAAGGAGCTGAAACGCCCGAAAAGCCATGATGCGGATAGTAACGGCGGAAGACGCTTCGAGCACCGACGCAACTGCAAACGATTCCTATACCCGACAGGACGACGATCCCGAACCTCAGCAACCCCCGGTCACCCGCAGAATAAGCGGCTGCACAAGGACCGTATTCGTACAACAATCCATCCATCGCTTCGAGTAAACGCAGTCCCAACCTTTCAGAAAAAAGCTCGGCGACGATGCTGGTGCCCGAATCGCTGGCAATCGCGGCGCAGAAGATCAGCCCTGATTGCACGACGAGTATCCCCAATTTCTTCTGAAATATCGGCGCGAACGTGACCCAAGCACAGATTCCAACCAGCGTCATCAGCATGACAATAGAGGTAATTAGGACTAATGTCCGCTTCATCGCACTCCATATTGAACGTTTTGCTCGTAACGACAAGCGCAACTCGAACCGTCTTCGGTCGTAACGCACAGCACCGGCAGGCAAAAGCGGCGGTTCGCACCGCATTCAAGAAAAAAGCACGCATAGTTTCGCGAGCGACCTTGCGCGCTCCAGGGATTCCAGGCGCTGCGAAAGGCCGCGCGCTTGAATAACCTGGGTTCGAAAATCCTACATCAACGCATCGCTACCGGATCAACTCAACCACAAGAAAAACTCCCCCTCAGTGACGCGAAGACACCTGCTCCCCCTTTTGATCGATCCTCCCCTTCACTTCACTCTCACGCGGTAGAAGGCGGTTGAAGTGGATTCCTCAGGATCCACCCACGTATTCACGCCAGGGGTGGCAGGCAGGTTGTCCGCAACGGTCTGGTACGGACCGCCGGGCGATGTCGCGCGTTCGATCGCATATACCCGCCCGCCCGCCGACTCCCACCGAACCTCCGTCCGCCCCTCCGCCGTCCGCCGCACCGTCACCACCACAAACGCCGACCCGTCATCCATCGGATCCGTCCCCGCCATGTATTCCTCATAATTGCTCTGCCGGTCCCTATCCGCGTCCAACCACCCCTCCGTCGGCAGCCCCAGCTCCCGCCACGCCGGCGAAAACGCCCACGCCGCCCACTCCTCATAGCTCGGCCGCACCGGACTTGTCTCAGGTCCGCCCCGCCCAGCCGCCGCATCCCCAAGCGCCAACGCAGGATCGCCTAACAACTGATAGCTCTGCGCGTACCGATTTGACGCCTCACGCCCCTTCATCGCCGCCCACGCATCCCCCAGCCGTCCGTGCCCCTCCTCGTACATCTCCCGCAACAGCGAACTACCCACCTTCACGCTCCCCTCGTTGTGCGCCATCGACGACGCCCCCACCACCGCCACCGCACCCACTGACCCCGCCACCAGCCGCTCGCCTAAACTCCCGCTGCCCGGCACGCTGAAGTTCCCCATCAAACACCCATACGCCTCCACGACCGGCGCACGATCGCTATTTGAAAGCGCGCTCATATCCTCCACCCGCAGCAGCCCCTCCAACGCCATCCGACGCGTGTTCCCGT
>JANWZO010000025.1 GCA_025054615.1 Kiritimatiellia bacterium | reverse complement strand
GAGCGGCCCGATCTACGGCTTACTCCATAGTGGAAACCACTAGAAGCGACCTGCCCAACCCCTTGCTCCAGAGGGTACTATCACATCCACATCACTAAGGAATCTGAGCGTACACCCGATTTATTCCATCGATCTCGAATTCGAGGCCGATCTGCCAGCATCCGGCGCCATTAAGCCTGCGAAGGAATGGCCTGGTCGATGCGCAACAGCAGAAGCCCGGAGACGGCTGAAGCTGCAGTCCGGGCAAAAGATCCCTCCCGTAAGCGCATATTTTCATGCCAGTACGCGTCCGGGATGGTCCGGAGAGTCAGGGCAGTGAGAGCGGAACCAACCGTCCTTTATGCGCCTGGCCCGGTCAGGATTCCGCTTGCGTGCGACGGATCGGTTCTGCATAGTCCGCCGCCTTCGGGTGGTTCGCGCCGCAAAGTGGGCGGCGCGCCCGGCCGCCAAAATCTGGACTTTTTGATTTTCGAGAGGTCTATCATGGGAAGAGCTGTGCCGTTGAATCGAGTTCGCAACATCGGGATCATGGCCCATATCGACGCGGGCAAGACCACGACGAGCGAACGCATTCTCTACTATTCGGGGAAGGTTCACAAAATTGGCGAAGTGCACGATGGCGCCGCGCAACTGGACTGGATGCCGCAGGAGCGCGAGCGTGGCATCACCATCACGGCCGCCGCGACGTCGTTCATGTGGCGGGACCATCAGGTGTCGCTCATCGACACGCCGGGCCACGTGGATTTCACCGTCGAGGTTGAGCGGTCGTTGCGCGTGCTGGACGGCGCGGTTGCTCTGTATTGCGCGGTCGGCGGGGTTGAGCCGCAGTCGGAAACCGTGTGGCGCCAATCGGAAAAGTACGGCGTCCCGAAAATCGCCTTTGTGAACAAAATGGACCGCGTCGGCGCGGATTTTTTCCGGGTGCTGGAGGAAATGAAGTCCCAACTGGAGGCCAATGCGGTGCCGCTGGTGATCCCGATCGGAGCGGAGGACAATTTCCAAGGGGTCGTCGATCTCGTGAAAATGAAGGCCATTACCTTCGACGAAGCGACACAGGGCCAGCGGATGATTGAAAGCGACATCCCGGCGGAACTGGTCGAAGAGGCGCAGAAATGGCGGCACCACCTGATCGAAAAGGCGGCCGAACAGGATGATGCGCTACTGGAAAAGTATTTGAGCGGCGAGGAACTCACCACGGAAGAACTGATGGCCGCGATCCGAAAGGCCACCATCGCCCGCCGAATGACGCCGGTCTTCTGCGGCTCCGCCTTCAAAAACAAGGGCGTGCAGTTGATCCTGAACGGAGTAGTGGATTACTTGCCGTCGCCCTTGGACATTCCACCGGTGATTTGCGCGAAAGAAAAGGAAGCCAATGTGCGGATGGCGGACGACAACGCGCCGTTCTCGGCGATGGCATTCAAGATCATGTCCGACAAGCACATGGGCAAGCTTACGTACATCCGCATTTACTCGGGGACCCTCAAGCAGGGCGAGGCGGTGTACAACATCACCCGCGACAAGACCCAGCGAGTGGGCCGCCTGCTGCGCATGCACGCCAACAAACAGGAGCCGCTCGAACAGGCCTATGCAGGTGAAATCGTGGCCGTCGTGGGCTTCAGCGACACCAAGACGGGCGACACGCTCTGCCATGAGGATCATCCGATCCATTTGATGGCGATCGAATTCCCGTCGCCGGTCGTCTCCATCAGCATCAAGCCGGAGTCGCAGGCCGCCAACGAAAAGCTAAGCGAGGCCTTGTTCCGGCTGGCGGACGAGGATCCGACCTTCACCGTCGGCTACGATACAGAGACGGCAGAAACGATCATCTCGGGGATGGGCGAATTACACCTCGAAATCATCGTCGACCGTTTGAAACGCGAATTCGGCGTGAATGCGGTCGTGGGCCGCCCCGAAGTGGCCTATCGGGAAACCTGCACGGCCACCGTCGAACAGGAGGGCAAATACATCAAGCAGTCCGGCGGCCGAGGCCAATACGGCCATTGCAAGATCCGACTCGAGCCCAACGAAAAGGGGGCAGGCTTCGAGTTCATCAACGCAATCGTCGGCGGCCGAATTCCGCAGAATTTCATTCCGTCGGTCGAAAAGGGCATCATCAAGGCGATGCAATCGGGGCCGTTTGCCGGGTATCCGGTCGTCGATGTGAAGGTGACGCTGTTCGATGGCTCGTATCACGAGGTCGACTCGAGCGACATCGCCTTCCAGGAGGCGGGCCGGATCGCGTTCAAGGAGGCGTTCCAACGCGCTGCGCCAGAATTACTGGAGCCGATCATGGATGTGGAAGTGGTGACTCCGGAAGAGTTTATGGGCGCGGTCACCGGCAGCATCGCCCAGCGGCGTGGCCGGATCGAAAGCATGGAACAGAAGGGCAACCAGAAGGTCATCAGCGGCCTCGTCCCGTTGGCCGAAATGTTCGGCTATGCGAACCACCTCCGCACGCTGACCCAAGGACGCGCTTCCTTCACCATGGAATTCGAGCACTACGAAGCAGTTCCCTACGCTCTCGCCGAAGAGATCCGGAAAAAACGCATCGAGCAAAACAAAGTGCGGTAGGAAGCATTTCCTGTCTTTCTTTGAAGAACCACCCTGCTAGAATTCGTATATGACGGAAAATTCCTCCTCTTCCCGTCCGCGCGTCGCGATTGCCATTGTGTCCATCGACTCGGCCGTCGGCGGCCGGTTCATCGATACTGTATGCGGCGGAAAGGGCAATGAATTTGTCGCGGAGGACCGCATTATCGAATTGCGCCTGATCCACTATCGCCCCGAAGAGGAGGGGGCCCTCATTCGCCAGGTCTTGGATTGCGATGCGGCGGCGCTTCTGGTCAACCACATTGACGCCATCTCTTTAGAGAATTTGAAGGGCGCCTATCGAATGCTCCCGGCCGAATCCGCCCTGCCATTGTCGATTCTGATCGTTCGCGCACAGGGCCAGATGGAGTTCAAAATGAGCTGCCCGGCTTGCGGTCAGAAATTGTGGGTCCGCGATGTAGACAGCGGCCGTAAAGGCCGATGCCCGCACTGCCGAAAGACCTTTGTGCTTCCCTCCCAGACCGCCCACCTAAAAAGCACGCTGATGACACCGGAAATGGTACCGCTCATCACCGTGACCGAAGGACACGTTTCCAAGTGCCAAGGTCCGATATCTGAGCTGGCGGCGCGGGCATGCTTGCAAGCGCAGGTGCTGAAAAGTTCCACGCTTCGAGTTCAGGTTGAGGATTCCGAGCCGTCCTCTTCGTAGGGTAAACCGCTCATCCTTCCAAGTGGTCTTTCACGAAGACTGGCGGACCCTCACGGTTCGCGGACCGATCACCTTGAATCAGTGCGAATGTCCACAGCGACAAGACAAACATCGTCCTTCAGCGGATTACCGGCGGTAAACTGGCGAATCGCATCCATCACGGCCGGGAGAATCTCTCGAGATGGACGATAAACATTCGATCGGAGAACCCGCTCTAAGCGCGCAATGCCGAATTCCTCCCCGGCCGGATTGGTCGCCTCGTAGACGCCATCGGTAAAGAAGATGAAAGCATCGCCATCCTCGAGTCGAACCGTTCCCCCGCCATACTCTTCACCGGGGATGAGACCAAGCGCGACACCCGCGGGTTTCGGCGTTTCCAGCCGGCTCACGCGGCCCACGGAACGGTGCAAGTGGAACGGCGGCGGGTGCCCGGCCACGGAGTAGGTGGCAATACGCGACGTGGTATCCGCGACGAAGTAGGCCGCCGACGCAAAGATCGTCTGTGGAAACGCGCTCAGAATCTTGCAAAACTCGTTATTGAGCTCCCGAAGAAAGAGCGGCGCATTTCGCCCGCGCCGCGACTGCTCGGCAATCAACGTCCGTAGCATCGCCACGATAAGGGCGCTGCTCGTCCCGTGCCCCATCACATCGCCGATAAAAATTCCCGCCGTGTCATTCGCCAAGGCTGTAATATCGAAGAAATCGCCTCCCATCGCGAGGGCAGGCTGGTAAAGGTGCGCGAACTCCAGACGCAGCCGGCCCGGCAGATGCACTTCCGGGACAACCGGATAGGGACGATTGAGGAAGGCCTGTTGAAATTCGAGAGCCATCGCCATGTCTCGGCGCATGTCTTCGGAAATAGCCTCTGAGAGTCGGGAAGGGCTGCTCTGCAAATTCTCAAACCACGCGGCGAGCTCTTTCTGTATCGGCTCTCGCCTCGAGGAGAGCCGGCCGCGACCCAGAGCGGTGTGGAGAATCCAAAACCCTGCATGCAGCGGCTCTTCCAACGGCTTTAGCAGTTTGGCTCGCAACCAGACGTCTGCCGCAGGCGGTATCAGCGCGGCCAAAAGAATACCGAACATCAATACCAGCGCCGGTCTGACAAACCGGTGAAGCGGGAAGCCGGGCTCCACCCGGGCCACAAGCAATCTCGCCGGTTGCGTCCATACGATCCCGGCAGAGACCGGCAAAATCCGATATCGATACTCGCGGGCGCGACCTTTTGTCTCTTTGCGGCGGGCCAGTTCGTCCACGATGGGCGCCAAACCCTCTCCCGCCAAAGAGTCGCCTCCGATCAACCAGGCAACGTCCCCGCTCAGCAAAACGAAGAGACGCCGGCCAGACGACAAAAGGCGCTGCTCAGCCGCCGGCGCGAGATCAACGCGGGCACACAATACGCCGTCAACGATAGACCGCCTGCCCGGACGGCAAACAGGCACCGCTAGCGACAGGCTCCCTTCCGAATCAAGGTCCGCAGCAACCAGGGTGTGCGGCTCGGCCTCGCGAGCAGCCCTCCACCAGCCGGACTCGTGGTAAGAATACCGCGCTGGTTTGTCCGTGGCGGCCAACGTGTTTCCATGCAGATCTGTGAGGATCAGTTCGCGCAGTCTCGGGTCATCATCTCGCAGCCGGCGCAGAGTGACAGCGGCTTCATTATCGAGGATTCTTCGTAACAAGGAATGTTCGCGATTGATCTGCTCCCACTGCTGTTCGATCAAGTCGCGGTCATCCACGCCCTCACCGAGCCGCCTCGGCGCGGACTGGGCAATCGACGTAACGGCGGACAAGCTGGCCACGGTTTGCAAACGAGACGCTTCCGCGATCAAAATGGTCTCAAAAGCCACACGCGCTTCGATCGCCTCCCTTTCGAATCCCTCCTCAAGGTTGGCCAGTTCCAACCAAACCAGGAAAACGGTGCTTCCGATCGTAATCGCCAGGATCGGCAAGGCTAGGATCAGCCAGAAACCGAGTTTCCAGCGCCGATTAATTTCAGGAGTCACGGGTTATACGAATATTTGAATTTTTCCACCCTTGGACTCGTGCGCCGCAGAGTGTCAACGGTATGGCACAAGACATCCGCCAGCGCAACTGCTTCCTGTGAATTGTTGAATCGGCCCCAACTGATTCGCAGGGTCGCCACCTGATCATCAAACTCCCATCCCATCGATCGAAGAACATGCGAAGGCTCCGAAGAGCCTGAAGCGCATGCACTGCCGGATGACACGCAGATTCCTTTCTGATCCAGTGCGGCGATCAACACATCCGTATTGATCCCTGGGACCAGGCAGAGGGTGGTATTCGGCAATCTCGGAGAAGCGGCGCCGACAATCATCGCATCCGGCAGATGCTTACGGAGGGTATCCTCAACCAAATCCCGCAAGTCCGTCGAGGGACGGGCTACGGCCTCCATGGCCTGCTCCGCAGCCACGCCAAACCCGACGATAGCCGGCACATTCTCGGTTCCAGCCCGCCGTCCTCGCTCTTGGTCGCCGCCGCGCATCAAGGGTTCAACGGAAAGCCCCTCGCGAATGACCAGGGCACCGATCCCTTTGGGCCCATGCATCTTGTGCGCGCAACTGGTCAGCAGATCCACCCCCAACTCGCGAAAGGACACTGGAATCCGTCCGACCGCCTGCGAGGCATCGGTGTGGACCAACACGCCCCGTTTGCGCGCCATCTCCGCTATTTCCCGCACGGGATGCAAAATTCCGGTTTCGTTGTTGGCCAGCATCACGCTGACTAGGGCGGTATCGGGTGTCAACAAGCGTTCGAACTCTTCAAGGTCCAATACTCCATTTCGATCGACCGAAATTTGCAGCACTTCGTCGCCCTCTTTCCGCAAGGCGTCGAGGGCCGTGAGAACGGACGCATGCTCGACAGCGGAGCAGATCCAACGCCGACGTTTAGGAAACATCCGCCGAGCCAAGTGAATCGCCCAGGAATTGCTCTCGGTCCCGCCGGACGTAAACGCGACACATTCCGGTTCACAATACATCAGTGCCGCAACTTTTGAGCGCGCGTCTTCAATCGCCTTAGCCGCCCGGCGGGCAGGTGTGTACGGCGAGGACGGATTCATAAAGTGCTCGAGAAAAAAAGGTTGCATGGCCTGCCATGCAACGGGATCCAACGGGGCCGTCGCGTTATTATCTGCGTAAATCATTATAATTCAAAATGATATAAAAAACTATTCAACCGAAAACTGCTTCCGGAGCTTTTCGATCCATACGGACAGAATGGCCACGTCAGCGGGGTTGACACCCGGAACGCGCGAGGCTTGGCCGAGGGTTTCGGGACGCACTCGGGTTAGTTTCTCTCGGGCCTCGAATCGGAGAGCGGTGATGGAATGGTAATCGATATGATTTGGGATGGGCGTGGTCTCCATCTTTTCGAGCTGGCGAATCCTTTCAAGTTCCCGAACGATATAACCCTCGTATTTCGCATCAATCTCCAGTTGCTGGGCCGCCTCGGCGCTGACGCGCGCGGACCCATTCACGACCTTGTCATAGGTCACATCCGGTCGCTTGAGAAGCTGCCACAACGACGCTCCCGATACGAACGTCGCCTGCAATCTGGACTTCTCGCGTTCGATCTCTTGCCGGAGGGCCTGGTATTCCGAGAGCCGCTGCTCAGAGACGATCCCGATTTCGCGAGCCTGCTGTTCCATGCGAAGCCAGGCGTTGTCCTGTCTTAGCAAAAGTCGGTGCTCAGCTCGGGATGTGAACATTCGATAGGGCTCGTCGACCCCTTTCGTGACAAGGTCGTCAATCATGACCCCGAGATAGGAATTCAGCCGATTGAAGATCACAGGCGCAAGCCCCTGCGCCTTTCGAGCCGCATTGACGCCGGCCACGAATCCTTGACCCGCAGCCTCTTCGTAACCCGTGGTGCCATTGATCTGGCCGGCCATAAACAAGCCTTCGATTTCTTTGGTTTCGAGCGAGGCGTGGAGCTGCGTGGGATCTGAAAAATCATATTCGATGGCATATCCCGGACGAAGGAATACCGCTCGCTCCAACCCCTCGATGCTTCGAATCATCTCAACTTGCACGTCTTCGGGGAGGCTGTTGGATGTTCCATTCGGATAAATTTCCACCAACGTTCGGCCTTCCGGCTCAATAAAAATGTGATGTGAATCGTGGTGAGCAAATTTGACGATTTTGTCTTCAATCGATGGGCAATAACGAACACCAGTCCCCTCGATCATCCCGCCGTAAAGGGCGCTGTCTCGAAGATGACGGCGGATGATATCATGCGTTCGTTCATTCGTTCGCGTCAGCCAGCAGACCATCTGATAGCGGCCTGGAGGCCAAGGTCGCAGGGGATCGCCGGATTGTTCCACGTGGAACATCGGGGCGGCATCGGAATGTTCCACGTGGAACATTTGCCAGTCACGGCGAGCATCCCACGACAAAAACGGCGGAGGTTCATCCCCGGGCTGAACCTCCATTTTGGAGTAATCCAGGCTATCCTTGTGAAGTCGGGGTGGCGTTCCCGTCTTGAGGCGACCCATACGAAATCCGAGCCGCTTCAGACAGGCACTCAAGTCATATGCCGCTTTTTCTCCAATTCTCCCGCCAGCCCAATTCGTCTTACCCACGTGAATCTTGCCTGACAGAAATGTCCCCGTAGCCAAAACCACGGACTTCGCATGGATTATCGTTCCGTCTTCCAGATCTACTCCGGTCACGCGCCCGCTCGCCACCCGAATGGAGGATACCGTGGATTCAATCACCCACAGGTTCGGCGTTTGGGCAATCACACGTTGAATCCTCGTCGGGAAATGCGCCTTGTCGCACTGAAGACGCGTCGCTTGGACGGCCGGCCCTTTCTTGCTGTTGAGCGTGCGAAACTGGATGCCTGTGTAATCCGCATTTCGCGCCATTTCGCCACCCAGCGCGTCCACTTCCGCCACGATATGGGATTTTCCGATTCCGCCGACAGAAGGATTGCAAGACATCCGCCCAATGGCCTGCCGATCCAAACAAATCATCGCGGTCCGGCAGCCCATCCGGGCCGACGCAAGCGCGGCTTCATATCCCGCATGTCCGCCGCCGATAACGACGACATCAAACTCGCTACGCCCTTCTGCCATGTCACTTGCCAATGCAAAACCTCGAAAAAATTGAATCCAGCAAGTCGTCGTAATAAACCCGCCCGGTAATCGCCCCGAGCGATTCCGTAGCCTCTCGCAAATTCGTCGCCGCGAGGTCAAGAGCCGGTTCAGAGCGATTCATTTCTTGGAGGGCAGTCTCTGATCGCTCGACGGCAACCTGCAGCAATTGACGATGCCGGGTGGAAATCACTGAGTGTGGCGCCAGCTCGACCATGCCTCCAACTAAGCGCTCCACCAGTACCGTCTTCAGGCGATCCAGCCCGGCACCTGTCCGAGCCGATACGTGAACTGAACTACCTGAATAACGATCCACCGGGGGAATCGGCACCCGATCAATTTTGTTCCAAACCACAATTCTCTTCGATTCCGGGATCGATTCGATCGCAGCCCGATCGTCGTCGTCCATTCCGAGGGAGGCATCTATGACATACAAGCAAAGATCAGCAGCGGCCCGCTCATCTTCGGCCCGCCGGATTCCCTCCAGCTCAATTTCGCACGATGTGGGCCGTATCCCTGCGGTGTCTACAAAGGTTACCGGATATCCTTCTAATATCACTGTCTCCCGAATCGTGTCCCTGGTTGTGCCTGGGTGAGGGGAGACAATCGCCCGTTCCGCTCCCACCAATGCATTTAGCAAAGTCGATTTTCCAACATTAGGCTTGCCCGCTATTACGACCGTCGCGCCATCCCGCAGAATCCGGCCCTCCCGCCAGGTCTCCAACAACGAACGCATCTTCGAAATTGATATAAATAGTTGATTGTGAATTGGATACAATATATCTTTCGGGAGTTCTTGATCCGCAAAATCGAGGGCGGCTTCAACTTGAGCGGAACAATATAACAACTGCTCATACACTTCATGAAGGGTCATCGAAAGCCGCCCTTCGAGCTGCTGAACTGCCGCTAGGGCCGCCCGTTCGGTTTTTGCGCGAATGATATCCGCAACTGCCTCCGCCTGAACGAGATCCAATCTCCCATTCAGAAAAGCTCGCCGAGTGAATTCACCGGGACCAGCCACGCGAGCTCCCGCGTCAATCACTCGCTCGAGTATCCGACGCGCGTTCACCGTCCCGCCATGGCCCTGAATTTCGACCGTATCCTCCCGCGTGTAGCTGTGAGGGGCCCTCATGATCAGAAGCAGGGCCTCGTCCAACATGGAGCCGCTTTCGTCGACCACCCGTCCAAACACGAACGTGCCGCCAGACCGCTCGGAGGGTCTTGGCGATTTGCAGCGGAATACCTCATCCGCGATCAAGAGCGCCCGAGGCCCGGAGATCCGGACGATCGAAACCGCGCCCTCGCCCGGCGCAGTGGCGATCGCCGCAATCGTATCACCCTCCTGAAACATCATTTGATGGATAGTACAATCCCCACCCGAGAAAACCATATCGGATTGATCCGCTTCCTCTCACTGGGAAGACGAACGCCCAGCCCAATTGCCTGAGACTTTACTTCATAATCTTCCCGCCGAGAGCACGCCTCCGTATTATTCGCATGATGAATTTTGGGAACCATGTGGAGGACAAACCGGCCGTGTTGAATGTATCGACTCCTGCGAGGATTTGCGGATGATGGGTCACAGGATTGGGTCTGACCAAAAGCAGTCAATTATCTCCATGAAGACATCCAAGATAGATCTAAAGTGTTCCCCGTGCACGTCGCCTGACGAGGACGACCTGCGACTGGACGCCCGGTAATCCCCCGACATGACTTCATCCAGCGACCCTTTCATAGACAATTTGGAGCGGATCGCCGAGCGGCTGTACCGAATCGGCCTCGGATTTTGCGGGAGTCATGCTGACGCTCAGGATATG
Source organism: Kiritimatiellia bacterium (assembly GCA_025054615.1). Lineage (NCBI taxonomy): Bacteria > Pseudomonadati > Kiritimatiellota > Kiritimatiellia > Kiritimatiellia bacterium. Next base: position 17,466 of record JANWZO010000025.1, on the reverse strand, counting down.
GTCCAGGAGACGATCCTCAGCGCCTACCGCCACCGCGCCCAGTTCGAGGGCCGATCGGACATCCACACCTGGCTATACCGCATTGCCTCCCGCGTCTGCATGCGGATGCGTCGCCGCAGGGCCGGCCAACCGGCACGCTTCGAATCGATTGATGAGGATCCCGCTTTCGCCGAGCGGATGATCGTTGACCTCGATGAGCTGGCACGCCGATCTAGCGAGGGACATGCCGATCCGGAGCTCCTCGAGCAGCTCAAAGAATCGATCCTCAAACTTCCGGAGCCGTTTCGTCTCGTCCTGGTCCTCAAGGAAATCGCTGGCTTGTCGATCGACGAAACGGCGCGCGTGCTCGGGATCAAACCGCAAACCGTGAAGACCCGCCTCCACCGGGCGCGCATGCGGCTCCGCGCGCGGCTTGCCAAAAAACTCCCCACCAAGCCGGGAGTGGCCCCGCTGTACAGCCGCCAGGTTTGCCTGGATCTGCTCAAAGCCAAGCAGGCCGCGCTCGATCGGGGAGAACCGTTCCCGGTGCAGAACTCGCTTATGTGCGAACGCTGCCGATCTGTATTCGCCACATTGGACCTCGAGCACGATCTCTGCCAGCGGCTCGGAGAGGCGCCCGCGCCACTGGAGATCCGAGAGTTTATCCGCCGCTTGGAATCGGAAGTGAAATCCACACCGGCTAAAGGCGCCGCAACATCCAGCCACTGAAGCCGCCGTTTTCGAATGAGACCGGACCTACCGCACCTGGATCGGTCCGAGTCGGCGCGTTGCACCGCTTGACAAACTCCTTCGACGATGTGCAGATTGAAATCCATAGGGCGATTAGCTCAGTTGGTCAGAGCGCGTGCCTCACATGCACGAGGTCACTGGTTCGAGCCCAGTATCGCCCACCATAACGGCGCGACATCGCGCGTCTCCACTGCAAACCTCAACGCTATCCCAGCACGGAGGATAGCTCTGGCATTCACGCCATGGATGGCCTGCCTACCGATGGTCGCTATACGTCGAATCTCGGAAGATCACCCCGGCGGGTTCGCTGACTCCCGGACCGTACCCCAGAGGCTCGATAAAATCAGGTCGATCTCCGAGAGGTTCGTCCACACCACGTCCGCGCCGGCCGCGACAAGCGACTCCATTGAATAGCCGCCGGTAGCGACCGCGATCGCGCGAGCGCCAATATGATGCGCCGCATCGACGTCAGACGGCGTGTCACCGATGAGCGAAACAGCCTCAAAGGGCCCAGCGTGCTCGACGGCGCGGGCAAGGGCCAGTCGTGCAATGTCCCGCCGATCGGCATGCTCGTGGCCAAATGCGCCGAGTTCGAAATGGTCGTGAATGCTACAGGCCTCCAGTTTGATCCACGCGCAAGGCTCGATGTTGCCTGTCACCAAACCAACGGTGGTTTGCGGACGGGCTTCCAAAGCCTCGAGCAACTCGCGAACGCCGGGATAAAGACGAGGGGGTTCCCGGCTCAGTTCTTCGCGAAGAAAATCGGGGAGCACGGCCATAAAGGTCTCCCGATCCCGCGGGCTCAGCGCGTGATGGTTGCGCCGCGCGATCTTTTCCAAAATGTCGAGGTCGGTCGCGCCGGCAAATCGGATCTCATCGAGTCCCTCCCTGAACGAGAACACCTCGCGCAGCGCGCGCACAAAGGCGCGTTTGCCGGCGCCCCGCGTATCCAGGAGGGTCCCGTCGATGTCGAACAGAATGAGCCGGTTCATGAGCGGCGGCCGTCAGGACAAAACCCGGCGGCGCGAGCCCTGCGTCGCCGTCATGGCGAAACGCCTTTCCGCAGGTGCGACGGGAGAATTTTCAACTCATCGCGGTATTTCGCCACGGTCCGGCGCGCGACGCTGAACCCTTGTTCGGCGAGCCGTTTGGCAATGTCCTGGTCCGAAAGCGGGTGGGCGGGATCCTCCTCGGCGATCATCTTGGCAATCGCGTCTTTGATGGCTTTGTTTGAAACCGCCTGCCCGTCCGCCGTGACGTAACCGGGCGTGAAGAAATATTTCATTTCGAACGTGCCGCGCGGCGTCTGCATGTATTTGTTGGAAATTGCGCGGCTGACTGTCGTTTCATGGATCCCGAGAGCCGACGCCACTTGCGCCATGGTCAGCGGCCGCAGATGCGTCACGCCGTGTTCAAAAAAGTCGCGCTGCACGGCGACGATCTCTTTCGCGATGTTGTAAATCGTCTGCTGGCGCTGGCTGATGCTCTTGATCAGAAACAAGCCGGCCCGAATTTTTTCCCGGATGTAGGACTTCACATCCGGCGGGGTCTGCTCATCGTTCATCAGTTGCCGGTAGTGCTCGCTAATGTGCAGGCGCGGGATCTGATCGTTGTTCAGGATCACGATGTATTCGCCGTTAACCTTGGCGACGATCACATCGGGGGTGACATACGCCGGCGATTCAGGCGCGAAGGCGCGGCCCGGTTTCGGTTCCAGCGTGGCGATGAGCCGGGCCGCGCTCTGCACCTCCTCCGGCGAGCATTGAAGCGCCCGCGCGATCTCTGCATAGCGCCGCGCACCAAGGTTGTCGAGGTGTCCGCGGACGAGCTCAGACGCGAGCGAATCCTCTTTGCCGAGTCGCCGGAGTTGTATGAGCAGACACTCCTTTAGGTCCCGCGCGCCCACGCCGATGGGGTCGAATTCCTGGATGATGCCCAGCACCCGCTCGAGCTCGGCCGGCGACGCCCCCGCCGTCAGGGCGAGCTCGTCGAGAGGCACGGCGAGGTAGCCGTCGTCATTGATGCTTCCGATCAGCAGCTCACCAATCCGTCGCTCCTCTTCGGAAAGGCCCGTCAGCGCAAGCTGGTTCATCAAATGCTGCTGCAGGGAGATCGGCTGCGAGAGCGAATCGAAAAAAAACTGCCGGCGCTCGGCGTCTTCCGAGGAATAGCGGGGCATCGACTGGTTGAGGTGGAAGTAGTCGCGCCACTCCTCGTCCAGTCGGGCCAATTTCTCAAACTCATCCGCGATGCCGGTCTCCGCTTCGACTTGCTGGTTCACCGCCGGCTCGACCTCCAGCGGCTCGGCATCCTCGATTGGCTGTTCCTCCAGGGTGGGATTCTGCTCAACCTCCTGCCGGACTAGCGCCCGGAGTTCGAGCGTCGGCGCCTGCAAAAGCTCCAACGACTGGCGCAACTGGGGCGCCAGCGTCATGTGAAGCCGCTGTTGCTGCGTCAGGCTAATAAACGGTTGAGCCATAACCTAAGAAATCTATCGTTCACAATCGCTGCAGACAACTGAAGAGAACGGCGCCCGCGCTCCGTTTGCGCGGCTGCACCTCTTATCCCTCGGAGGCTGCGCGCAGGCCCCCCAGCAGCGCCTGCGTATCTTCGCCCGGTTTCCGCTCCGGAAAGTCGAAATGCGTCTCAAACAATTCCACGAGGCGCCGGCATTGCTCCTCCTCGTCCGGCCCTTCGACGCGGATCGTCACCGGCGTCCCCTCCTCAAGCCCGAGGCTGATCAGCGCGATGATCGACCTCGGGTCGCATTCTCCGTTCGGAGACAAAACGCGAATTTCACCGGGATACCCGATCACGGCCTTCACAATGCACGCCGACGGCCGGCAGTGAATGCCGGCGGCGTTTCGTACAATGGCCTGCATTTCAACCACGATGGCAGTGTATTCCTCGCAAGCCGGCGTGGCAATCCTGACCCGTCGGTTCGGCCGCGCCCGGATTCAACCCACCTTTAGCAACGGATCCGCATTTCCATCGTATGGAAAAACGGCAGCGAGCGTTTTCCATTCCATGGAATTTCCAGACCATGGAAATTTCGGGCTGCGGAATGTCCGCGCCACCGCGTAATGCCCGGCGCAAGGCGGCGCGCCGGATCAAGCCCGTCGGCCTTCGCCGCGGGCGGCCGCCAACATCTCCCGGGCGTGTTGGATCGTGACGCGGGTGTGATCCCGGCCGCCGAGCATACGGGCCAATTCCGCAATCCGGCCCTCCTCGTCGAGCCGTTCGACTCGGGTAACGGTGCGTCCGTTGCGGATGGTTTTGGAAACGGCATAATGCGCGCTGCCCTGCGCCGCCACTTGGGGAAGGTGGGTGATGCAGATGACCTGATGGCTTTTCCCGAGCGCGGCGAGTTTTTTACCGACCGCCAGCCCGATTTCGCCGCCGATATTTGCGTCGACCTCGTCGAAAATCAGCACGGGAATTTTATCGTGCTGCGCGAGAGCGGCCTTCGTGGCGAGCATTACGCGGGCCATTTCGCCGGAGGAGGCGATCTCACGGAGCGGTTTTCTCGGCTCGCCCGGATTGGGGGCAAAGCCGAAACAGACTTCGTCGCAGCCGGTGGGCCCGGGCGGCGCGTCGGCGAGTTCCACAGAGAACGAGGCCCGAGCGAAGCCCAGCTCTCCAAGGTGTCGCGTCACGGCGGCAGCCAGGGCCGACGCGGCGTCCCTGCGGCGCGCGCGAAGGGCGAGTGCGGCGGCAAGGTGGGCTTCCCGCGCCTGCTGGATGCGTTGCTCGAGTTCCTCGAGGCGCTCATCGCGGCGCAGCAGCTCGCGCAACGCGGTACGGGACTCCTCCAGAACTTGAACAAGACCCGCGGCATCGACGCCGTATTTTTTGCGGAGCTTCTGGTACGTCGCGAGGCGCTGTTCCAGCCACGCGAGGCGGCCGGGGTCCGTTTCAACGCGATCCAGGCTTGCGCGGATCGATTCAGCGAGGGCCTGAATCTGCCGCGCGGCGTTGCGCGCCTCCTCGCGCCACGCAGCGCCATCGGGCATTAGGCGGGACAGCTCATCGAGCGCACGTTGAGCAGCCGCGAGCGCGTCGAAGGCATTTTGCTCGCCCTCCTGCAACGCGTTCAGCGCCGCGTGGCCAAGTTCGAGGATCCGCTGCGCCTGGCTGGCGATGGCGTGTTCACGGGCGACGGCCTCGTCTTCGCCGGCTTGGGGCGCGGCGTCTTCCAGCTCCTTTACGCGGAACCGGAGCAGGTCGATGCGCGCGGACACGTCCTCGTCGCTGCCCCCCAGCTCGCGCCGCTGGGTTTCCAGCTCGAGAATGCGCTGCCAGGCTCCGGCACATTCGCGGCGGGCCTCGTGAAGGCCGCCGAACGAATCCAGCAAAGCCAGTTGAAAGCGCGGATCGAGCAGCGACTGGTGGTCGTAGGGCCCGTGGATGTCAACCAATTGATCGCCCAACCGCCGTAGCGCCTGGAGGGTAACCGGCGAGTCGTTAATGAGAATCTGCCCCGCGCTCGTTTCGCGCACAACGCGGCGGATGACGAGCCGACTGTCATCCGCGGGGGGTAGGCCGAGTTCTTCGAGCACGGCGGCGGCCTCGGGCGCGCGCCGAATGTCGAATACGGCCTCTGCGAGGGCATAGTCGGATCCGCTGCGGATCCATTTTTTGTCGGCGCGTTCGCCAAGCAGCAATTGGAGAGCGCCGATCAGAATGGATTTGCCCGCCCCGGTTTCGCCCGTGACCACATTCAGGCCGCTCGCCCATTCCACGGCGGCCTCTTCGACGAGAGCGAGGTTTCTGACACGCAACGACAGCAGCATCGCGCATCGAGAATACGCGCGGGCAGGCCCGGGCGCCAGAGGCCAATTCGCAGAAGCAGGCGAGCGTATGCGCCGCTGCTGCGCGAACCCGCCTCGATCCACGTCCGGCGGGCGGTCGTCAACAGCGGGCGCGGCCGGCCTGGTCAGATCAGACTGTGTAGGACGTGGACGCCGTGGTGCCGCCGCGGCCCGTCCAGTTAGTATGGAAGAATTCGCCCCGCGGCTTATCAACCCGTTCGTAGGTGTGGGCGCCGAAGTAGTCGCGCTGCGCTTGCAGCAGGTTGGCGGGCAACCATGCGCTGCGATAGCCGTCGTAATAGGCCAGTGCGCTCGACATGGCGGGCATGGGCACGCCGAGTTTGGCGGCCGCGCCAATGACTTTCCGCCAGCTCTTCTGCGCGCGCTTGACGACGCGAGTGAAGAACGGGTCGAGCAGCAGATTCACCAGATCGGGGTTCCGCGCAAAGGCATTCTTGATCTCGCCGAGGAAGGCGGAGCGGATGATGCAGCCGCCGCGCCACATCAGCGCGATGCCGCCATAATTCAAATTCCAGCCGTATTCCGCGGATGCAGCTCGCATGAGCTGGAACCCTTGCGCATAGGAAACGATCTTCGCGGCATAGAGTGTCTTGCGGAGGTCGGAGATCCACGATTCACGTCGCCCCCGGAGTCGCGCTGGCGCCGGGCCGGGCAGGACGTTCGCGGCGGCTGTACGCTCTTCCTTGAGCGCCGAGAGGCAACGCGCGAAGACCGCCTCGGCGATCAGGGTCAACGGCTGCCCAGCATCCAGCGCGGCCACCACGGTCCACTTTCCAGTACCCTTCTGACCGGCGGCGTCGAGAATGAGATCCACTGTGAACGTGCCATCTTCCTGCCGGTGCGCGAGGATGTCCCGCGTGATTTCAATCAGATAAGAATTCAATTCGCCCCGGTTCCAGTCGGCAAACACTTCGTGCATCTCGAGGTTCGACATGCCCAGGCCGACCTTCATCAGGTGGTAGGTCTCGCAGATCATCTGCATGTCGCCGTATTCGATGCCGTTGTGGACCATCTTGACGAAATGGCCCGCGCCTCCGTCGCCGACCCAGTCGCAGCACGGCTCGCCTTTGTCCGTTTTGGCCGCGATGGCCTGGAAAATTGGCTGCACATGAGGCCAGGCCGCGCGCGAGCCGCCGGGCATGATGCTCGGTCCGAGCAGCGCGCCCTCCTCACCGCCGCTGACTCCGGTGCCGATATAGAGGAGGCCGGCGGCCTCCGCCTCCTTCACGCGGCGCTCGGTGTCGGGAAAATGGGAATTGCCGCCGTCGATTAGGATGTCGCCGGGCTCCAGCAAAGGAACGAGCTGCTGGATGAGTTCGTCCACCGGCTTTCCGGCCTTAACCATCATCAGAATCCGGCGCGGCCGCTTGAGCAGGCGGACAAATTCCTCGAGGGAATGGGCGCCGAGGATCGGCTTGCCATGTGCCCGTCCGGCGAGGAACTGGTCCACCTTAGACGTTGTTCTGTTGTACGCAGCGACCGTGAAGCCGTGATTGGCCATGTTGAGGATCAGGTTTTCGCCCATGACGGCGAGGCCAATGACGCCGATATCTGCGAGCTGCTGAGTCATGGTGGGAGATCCTTTCCGCGTTGGAGGGTTATCGCTGGATGCGCGCGGAGCCGCCGGCTGCGAACGCGCGAACTTGCTCGAGTGTTGCCATCGTGGTGTCGCCGGGGAAGGTGGTCAACAACGCGCCATGGGACCAGCCCAGTTTGACGGCGTCCGCAGGGTCCGCACCGGTCAGCAACCCGAAGAAAAAGCCCGCGGCGAACCCGTCGCCTCCGCCGACGCGGTCGACGACATCCAGTTCACAGGTCGGCGCCTGGTAGGTTTTCCCGCCGATCCATGCAACGGCGCTCCACGTGTGGCGGTTCGTGGAATGGACTTCGCGCAGGGTCGTGGCGACGATCTTCACGTTGGGGAACCGCTTGACGGCCTTTTCGATGATCGCGAAGAAGGCGGTGGGATCGAGCTTCGACTTCACTTCAACGTCCTGCCCTTCGATGCCGAGCCCTTTTTGGAGGTCTTCTTCATTGCCGACCAAGACATCCACATGTTCGACGATGCGCCCGAGAACTGAGACAGCCTTCTGCTGGCCGCCCCAAATGTCCCACAGCTTCTGGCGATAATTGAGGTCGAACGATGTCACCGCCCCGGCGGCTTTGGCGGCCTTCATAGCCTCGATGATGAGCTCGCCCGTGGTTTCGGACAGCGAGGCAAAGATCCCGCCGCTGTGGAACCAACGGACGCCGGTCCCGAAGATGGCGGGCCAATCGAAGTCGCCCGGCTTCAGCATCGCGGCCGCCTCATTCGCGCGGTTGTAGAACACGACAGGAGGCCGGACGCCGTGGCCCAGGTCACTGTAGACGGTCGCCATGTTGGGACCGGTGACCCCGTTGTGCTTGAAGCGTTTGTAGAACGGCTTGACGCCCATCGCGCGAACTCGCTCCGCGATCAGGTCGCCGATGGGATAATCGACCATCGCCGTGACGATCCCGGTGTTGAGCCGGAAGCAATCGGAGAGGTTGGCAGCTACGTTGTATTCGCCGCCGCTCACGTGAATCGCGCACTGCGTGGCTTTCCGGAAAGGAACGATGCCGGGATCGAGCCGATGCACAAGAGCCCCCAGCGCAAGGAAATCCAGAGCGCCGGACGGCGGGATCTGCAATACTTGGTTCATGGGACCTCCTTTTTGGGCTTTTCAGGGAAACGGAAAAAGCGGATCGCGTTTTCGTAGCAAATCGATCGGACAAGGTGTTCTAGCAGGCTTTGGTCCCGCGGCAGGCGGCCCCGCCGGACGTCCTCGGCAAGAATGTTGCAGAGCAGACGCCGGAAATAGGCATGTCGGCTGAAGGAGAGGAAGGATCGGGAATCGGTCAGCATGCCGACGAAGGTGCTCAGCAGACCGAGGTTCGAGAGCGCCTCGATTTGTTTCGTCATTCCGTCGAGCTGGTCTAGAAACCACCAGGCTGCGCCGTATTGGATTTTGCCTGCGGTCTCGCCGTCCTGAAATGCGCCGCACATGGCGGCGAACACCTCGTTGTCGCGCGGATTTAGATTGTAAAGGATCGTGCGGGCCAGTTTGCCGGCGGATGCCCAGCGGTCCAGCGCGCGCGCGAGGGGGCGGGCCTGTTCAAAATCCCCGATCACATCGCAGCCCGCGTCACGGCCGATCTCACGCAGCAAGCGGGAATTGACGTTTCTGAGCGCGCCCAGGTGAAACTGCTGCGTCCAACCCAGCTCGGCGTACATGGCGCCCAATTCATACAGCAGCGCCGAGCGAAAGGCGAGTACTTCCGACGGATCGAGCCGCTCGCCGGCGCGCGCCCGCCGGAACAGCAGGTCCGCGCGCTCCGGAGGGCAGGGGTCGGCATACATGTGCTCGAGCCCATGGTCGGAGAGGCGGCAACCCGCCGCGTGGAAAAATTCGGCCCGACGGCGAAGGGCGCCCAGCAGAGAACCCCAATCGTTGACGGGAAGACCGGCCGCGTTGCCCAGTCTGTCCAGCCATGCGTTCCACGCGGGGGTGTCCTCGATGCCGAAGGCCGCATCCGGACGGAAGGTCGGAAACATTCGGAAGCCTGGCGCCTCCGCCGCCACGCGCTTGTGAAAGGCGAGGTCGTCGACCGGATCGTCCGTCGTGCACAGGACCTCCACGCGGGCTCGTTTGAGCAGCCCTCGGACAAAATACGAGGAATCGGCCAGCTTCTCGTTCGCCTGCGCCCACACCTGGCTGGCCGTGACGGCATTCAGCGGCACAAAAATTTCCAGCGGGTCCTGCAACTCCATGTGGGTCCAGTGATAGAGGGGATTGCGGGCCGTGAGCGGGACGCAGGCTGCCCAGCGTTCAAATTTTTCCCAGTCGGACGCGTCGCCCGTGATGAAGCGCTCCGGGACCCCGAGCGTCCGCATAGCCCGCCATTTGTAATGGTCGCCTGCCAGCCAGAGCCGCGTGAGGTTTTCGAAGCGGCGGTTCTCCGCGATCTCGCGCGGAGGGAGGTGGTTGTGGTAGTCAATAATCGGCAGTGGCGCAGCCACCTCATGGTACAGGCGGCGGGCCAGCGGCGTTTCCAATAAAAAATGGCGTCCGGGAAAGCGGGCTCGCGTCGAAGCCATGGTCATGTAGTGCGGCAAGCGAAATCGGTGGATCCGCGCACGACCAGGATCGGCGCGTGCAGGCGCGAGACCCCCGTGGGCGCGCCCTCACGGACCATCCGAAGCGCATCCGCCACCATGTTGTCGATCGGTTGCCGGGCACTTGTCAACGGCGGATTCGACAGTCGAGCGAGAGCGAGGTCGTCAAACCCAGTGACGGACACGTGGTCGGGCACCCGCCAACCGACCGAAGCAACGGACCTCAGGACCCCCAGCGCGACGGCGTCGCTGGAACAGATAATCGCGGTGGGCCACTGGTCGCTGTTTGCGCGGACAAGCTTTTCGCCGCCGCGAGCGCCGGCCTCCAACACATCCGAGTCCGGCAGGACGGCGCGCGAGGCGGGCAGCGCAAGCCGGCGCTTGCGCAACAGCGCCCGGACCAGATTTCGCCGCCGTCGGTGCGAGGGGACGTCCGCCCCGACAAACGCAAAGTCACGGTGCCCCTTGTCGATCAGATGGTCGATCAGTGCGGCAAAACCGGCGATTTCATCCACCGCCACCTGCGCGATGTGCGGCGCGCCTTCGCCCACGCCGATCCGGACAACCCGAATTCGCCGCTCGAGGAACGGCGCCACCCAGGCATTCGGCCCACCGCCCAGAATCAGGAGGCCCTCCAGGTGGTATTGAAGCAGGGCGTGAATATCCGATGGATCGGGCACGCGCCGATCCACACCTACCAAAGTCAGCGCAAAGCCCGCCGCGTGGGCCTGCCGCGCAACCTCCGCCGCGAGAGGACCGAAGAAGGGGTCCTCGAGGTCCGCAGCCACAACACCGATCAACCCCGGTCCCCGACCGCGGAGCTGGCGCGCCGCAGCGCTGGGCGCATATCCGAGCGCTTCGGCCTCTTTACGGATCCGGGCAATTGTTCCGGGATTGGCGCCGATCGACTCGGCCGTCCCGCTCAACACACGCGACACCAGTGAGGTGGAGACGCCCAGCCGCCGCGCAATGTCCTTCTGCGTCACGCGCACGTCGTTTAAACCCCTGAATAGGCGGAAAATCCGCCATCCACTGCCACCACGGTGCCCGTCACGAATCGCGATGCCGGCGACAACAGCCAGATCGCCGCGCCGAGCAGGTCCTCCGGCGCCCCAAACCGATTCATAGGCGTGTGCGCCAAAATCTGGCGGCCCCGGTCGGTCAGGCCGCCATCCGGCTGGGTGAGCAGAAACCGGTTCTGCTCCGTCAGGAAAAATCCCGGCGCGATCGCATTGACGCGGATCGCCGCGGAATAGGTCTGGGCCAGATGGACGGCCAGCCAGCGCGTAAAATTGTCTAAAGCCGCCTTCGCCGCGCCATAGCCGACAACCCGCGTCAAGGGCCGGATCGCGCTCATCGACGAGACGTTCAGGATGACCCCTTGTCCGCGCTCCGCCATGTGCCGGCCCACGATCTGGCAGGGAATAATCGTGCCCAGCAGATTGAGGTCGACGACATTTCGAAGCGCATCGGGGGGCAGATCGAAAAATGTCCGCTCAGCGGATGTGGTCGCGGCGGGTTGGTTGCCGCCCGCGCCATTGACCAGGAAGTCGACGGCGCCGAATCGGCTGATCGTCATCGCTACGGCTGCTTGCATCGAGTCCGGCTGCAACACATCGCCGGGCACGGCAACCGCTTCGCCGCCGGCCTCGCGAATTTCCCGCACGACAGTCTCCAATTTATCCGGCGTGCGCCCCAGGGCGGCGACTTTGACGCCCCGGCGGCCCAATTCGACGGCCAGCGACCGCATCAGCACCCCGCCCGCGCCGGTCATCAGCGCAACCCGCCCGCTTATGTCAAACAACGGATCGGCCTCCATAAACACATCCTTGATAAATCCTCGGGCGGTGTCAACTCAAACGATTGAGATTCCATGCCTGGCACAGATGCCGCACGGCGCGGTTTTTGTTGCCCGGACAGCCGGTTCCATGTTCCATGTAAGCGGCGCAACGCGCCACCGATGTCTCGAGTGTGTCTCCAGCCCCCGAGTTGACAAGCCCCAAGGATATCTGCCCCCCCGCGGTGTACCGCCTCCTGCAGGTAGGGCAGGTTGCCTACTTCACGGCGGTTCAGCTTCTTCTGTTCGCCGCGTCGCCGGGCATGGAATTAGACCTGGCCGAGCAGGTCTGGCAATCCGACCGGTTTGCGTGGGTGTACGGATCGCAACCGCCTTTATACACGTGGATTGTCCGTTGCCTTTGGATCCTGACCGAAGGATCGCTGCTGCCGCTTTACCTGCTGAAGGCCGCTCTCCTTAGCCTTGCGACCGGCGCCCTGTTGTCGGCCGGCCGGCGGATGGGATTCAGCGCCATTCAATTGGCGGGCGTGCTGGCCGGCGTGTTCTGGCTGCCAACAGTCCTTTGGGAAGCGCAAAGGGACCTGAGCCATTCGGTGCTGGCGACCGCCTGCGCGGCTTGGCTCCTGCGATGCCTGACCATCGAGCCGCGCCGCCCATGGGCCGAGGCATTCCGGAACGGCGCGTGGCTGGCGGCGGGTACGCTCTCCAAATACAACTTCTTGCTGTTTGCCCTCGCGTGGTGGTGGGCGCAGCGGCCGGCCGCAGCGCGGCACGGTACCTTCGCAAGGCTCTCTCACTTAGCGGCGGTCGGCATCGGCGCCGTCTTGGTCCTGCCGCACCTAGCAGCCGCCACACGCGAGGAATCCCTCCTGTTCGAAAGCGCGGATAAGTTTGAATGGGGGGATGGCAGATGGGGGACGGGGCTGGTGGACGCCGCGGGGGCAATCGCCGCCATGATGGTCCCGGTGCTTGGGATTTGGCTCGCCGCGGGTTTTCCGAATCCTCTCTCGCTCGCGCGGCGGACGTGCGCCGGTCGGGAGTTGCGCCCCCTGTTAGGTTTGCTGACGGCCGCACTGGCCCTCACATTAGGCTTAACGGCCCTCTCCGGTGTATCGGAAGTGCGCGAACGGTGGCTATGGCCGATCTTCTTTTTTACACCTCTGTTCGCCGGCGCGGCGTTGGCCCACCTGCCGCGGTCGGCAGCTATGCGATACATAGTGGCGGGTTTCGCCGTCGCCCTCGTCGTGGGAATCGGGCTACCCGCCCGCGTCGTCTGGGCGGACGCATGGGGCACACACAATCGCCGTAACCTTCCGTATCCGGACCTTCTGCGGGCAATCGCATCCGCAGCCGAACCGGCGGATTTTATCATCGCCGACAGCGTCCTCGTCGCCGGATCCGCGCGGCTCGCGTTTCCCGGCGCCCGAATTTTTGTCTACGACCGGCCACACGCCGGCCCGCCTCCGCGCGGGAGTGGATTGCTCATCGGGCGCGCCGAGGACCGTGCGCGCCTGCCGTTTGAGCGGTGGCTCGACCGAATGGACCTCGAGCCCGGCCCCCGCACGATCGTGTCGGCGCCGCTCTATCATTCCGCGAAAAAAACCGCGGCGCTTTGGTGGTCGCCCGTCACGATCCACACACCCCTGCATTTCGACGACCGCGAAGACCCGCGCTTGCAACAGGGCGGCGTCGGATCGTGATCAGCGGGGCGCGCTTCTCGACTTGCCTTTGGAGGGCCGCGGAGATACATGTGCCCTATGAACGCTGTCGCCTCCCTCGAGGCTCCGCCGGTCCTATCGCACGCCGAACTCGCTTCGATCCTGGATGAGGCGGTCGAGCAAATAAAGCCTGATGGCCGCCGGATCGTGCTTCTCGTGCCGGATGGCACGCGCTCCTGTCCGTTGGACCTTGTCTTCCGCGAACTGCATAAGCGTCTGATGGGCCGCGCCCGTTGCCTTACGGTCCTGTTTGCGCTTGGGACCCATCCGCCGATGTCCCGCGAGGCCATGCTCAAGCGACTGGGGCTCACAGAGGCGGAAGCAGCGGGCGAGTTCCGCCGCGTAGCGCTCCTCAATCACGCGTGGGACGATCCCAACGCTCTCGTGACGGTCGGCCGACTCGATGAAGCGACCATCGCAAGTGCCACGGAGGGGCGGTTCAATATGGCCGTGGACGTGCAGGTGAACCGCGCGGTGCTGCAGCACGACCTGGTGCTGGTCGTCGGTCCGGTGTTTCCGCACGAGGTAGTCGGCTTCTCCGGCGGTAACAAGTATCTGTTCCCGGGCATCAGCGGTCCGGCCTTTCTCCACTTCTTCCACTGGCTTGGGGCGGTAATTACCAACCGCCGGATCATCGGGGTAATGGACACGCCCGTGCGCCGCGTGCTCGATCGCGCGGCCGCGCTATTACCGGTCGAGCGGCGCGCACTGTGCATGGTTGTCGACAAACACAGCGGCGGACTGGCCGGGCTGTTTTTCGGCACGCCTGAGGACGCGTGGAGACGGGCGGCGGAATTGTCCGCGCAGATCCACGTGCGCAGGATGCCTCGCGCGTTTCACACCGTCCTGTCCTGCGCCCCGGAGATGTATGACGAGCTCTGGGTCGGCGGCAAATGCATGTACAAGCTCGAGCCGGTGGTCGAACGCGGCGGCGAATTGATCATCTACGCTCCCCACATCCGCGAAATTTCTGCCGTTCACGGCGCGCTGATCCGCCAGATCGGCTATCACGTCCGCGATTATTTTCTCGCGCAATGGGACCGGTTCAAACACCACCCGTGGGGAATCTTGGCCCATTCCACCCACGTCAAAGGCGATGGCGAATACGTCGACGGCGTCGAGCGGCCGTATGTCAACGTTGTGCTGGCAACCGGAATACCGGAAGAGGAATGCCGGCAGATCAATCTCGGCTATCGCGATCCCGCTTCAATACGCTTCGAGGAATTTATGGACCGCGAGGACGATGGGGTTTTATACGTCCCGAATGCGGGAGAGATTCTCTATCGGCTCCGAGACGAATAAGCCGAGTCCGGAGCGCAGGACTACGCTCAAAGAGCTTGCAATTGTGTCCGTCGCCGCGATGCAGCTACGAAGTCCGATCGCCTTGCGCCGAACGGCTTGTCGCCATATCCGCCGAGAGTCGTCCATCTCGTGACGTTGGACGCGCCGGTCTGAGCAGCGCAATTTGGGAAAGGTCCAGCATCGAGGCGGCCCACCCGCGGTCGTGCTTCAATCAGGTGGCGAGAAGGGGGTCCAGCTAGGGCCCTCGTGTATCGATCCGATAGATGGCCTGAGCGGCGGGCGCCGCTGCATCTGTGTAGACATTTTCTGGCGGGGTCGCCGCAAGGTTCGTGGCCAGCACGGTAAAGCCCCCCAGCAGATTCGTGGATCGCGAAATCCGATAGATTTTGTTGCTCGCGCTCTGCCAACGCACCACGATCGCGTCTCCGCTCAGTGCGCCGCTAACACTCGTAGCAACCAGAAGCGATGCCGGATTCGTAGGCACGGTTCCTGCCAGATATTCGTCTATGTCTTTGAAGCCGTCGCCATCCCAGTCGCCGGCGGCATGCAGGTTCGTCAAGCTGGCAAAAAACGAAAGCTCCCAGTAATCATTCATGCCGTCGCCATCCGCATCGGCGAAGTCCGAAAACGTCGTGACAACGATATCGTCCACATTAAAGCGGCGGTTCGAACCGGGCGGCCCAGCGTGGCGGATGCGGAGGCGAACCGGGCCGGCGCGGGAAATGTTGGCCTCAAACAATTTCAATTCGACCGAATTCACAGCCGCCGTACCCGCGTTGATCCACGCGATTCCGCTGTTGGTGCTGTAGTCGAGCGCGACCAGCGAATCGGCATCCGAACCGTATTTTGCGTGCCAGAACGCCACGAAACCGACTCCATTCGTGAAATCCGTCTGCGCGGTCATGGTGCCATTTGTGCGGAACCGAGCGGCACGGCTGTCATTCAGACGGTCCTCTGCGGAGGTCCCGATGAGCGTATCCGACAAAAGCCAAGGGCGTCCGCTGAGCGTGACGGTTCCGGCGGCGTAGGCCGGCTTGGTCTCGCCCGGCCCTTCGAAATCGATCACTTCGGAGATCCCACCCGGCGGGATCCCGACCGTGATGGCGACCGACTGTGTGACAGCCCCGTCTTTGTCTGAGGCCCGAAAGACGACCTGATAATTTCCCAGAGGAGCCGCAATGGGCCAGTGGAACGTCCCGACGCCGCCTGTCGCACTAAAGGATGCGCCCGGGGGAAGGTTGCTGGCGGTTAGCGTGATGGGATCGCCGTCGATGGGATCGGACGCAAATACGCCGAATGCAAGCGGATTGGTCACGAAGACGTAGACGGGATCGATAGGCATCAGTTGCGGAGGTCGATTCGACGCAACCGGCCCAATCGTCCCATAGAGGGTCAGGCCGGCAAATGTGAGGGAGCCGACATCTCCCGCGCTTCGGTCCGACACGCGAAGCGTCCACGTACCGGCCGCATTCTCGCCCCAATGGCGCACGGTCATGAATCGCCACCGGTTAAGGTCGTTGCCGTCGTCTGATGGCCGTACCGTGGCCAAAACACTGGTCATGGCCGACGGCGACACCAACTCGATCTGAAGATCACCTCGATAGGGATGGACGGCGCTGATGGTCGCAACAACATGTTCGACGCGCAGATTGTTGGTGACCACAAAAGACCGAGTAAGGCCCGAGAAATTGTTGTCCGGGATCAAGTTGGTGTGAGTTTGGTTGGTGACGACGACGAATTGGGGTCCGAGATTCGACCACACGAGCGCGCGCGCCACCGCGCCGCTCGCGTTGATGAGGCCCGCTCCATATTTGTGATTAAACCAAAATCCGGCGCCATTCGCCCGCCAATCGGGATCTGTCGGATCGTTCCGTGTCGCGGTGCGGATCAAAATCTCCTGGACGTCCCGCCAGCCGAGAAATGGATTCGCCTGCAAGATGAGGGCTCCGACTCCTGCGGCGAGCGGCGTTGCCGAAGAGGTACCACCAAAGGAGGCTACATAGTCAGGATCGGGCGGCTCACCGGCCATGAAGCCGTCGTTATAGCCACCCGAACCCGTCAGGTCCGTCGTCCAAATGCCGACCTCATCCAGCGACAAATTGTATCCGCTCGACGGCGCGCAAACCACAATATTGGCCCCGGGCTCGCTGTAATACGACTGGGTTCCGCGGATATCCATCGCGGCCACGGCGATCGTGTAGATTGAGTTGGCGTAGCCATCAAAATTCGAATTGTCGTCCGATTCCCTGCCGTTACCGGCGGCCCAAAATAATAGGATTCCACGCCCGCCCCGGCCGTAAACGCAGGCATTTGACAGCGCAGCCGCCATCAACGGACCCGGACCCTCTACGCTGCTCCCCGTATCCGGCGGCCCCCAGCTGTTACTTTTGATATGAAACAGATGGTTGTTGGTCGTGATCGCGCCGGCCTCTTCGCCGTCGGTTTGCGCAAAGCCCACCAATTTGAGCCCGGCCATTTTGGCCTGCGGCGCGGCGCCGCTGATGCCGACCCCATTGTTTCCGACGCCGGCCGCCACGCCCGCGCAGGCCGTGCCGTGTGCGTCATCGGATGTATCAGGATAAGGATCGGGGTCGCCGTTTCTAAAATCCCAGCTCAACCCCGTCGCGATGTTGGCAGCAAGGTCGGGGTGCGCAAGCTCAAGACCGTCGTCGACGATGCCGATGATGATGTTGGATCCTCGGTAATTGACCCATGCGTTCGTAATCCGCACATCCATCCCCGACACACCATTGAATTGCCCCGTATTCCTCAAGTGCCACTGGTTCGTCGCGTACGTGTCATTCGGAAAAAATTTCTTCGCTTGCCGCCGCGCGAGGATGGGGTCGGCCGATACGACACCCGGCACACCTCGCAACCGCTCCACCAATTCGAGCGCCCCGGCAGAGTCTACCGCTCGGGCCACCCAATGATTCGGCAACCCCAGACCCGCCG
>JANWZO010000024.1 GCA_025054615.1 Kiritimatiellia bacterium | reverse complement strand
AACTGTAGCGGCTGGAAGCATCACATTTTCAAAGAGAAAGGACATGGCGGCTCAAAAGGCGGGCCGCAAAAAGTTTCCTCAAAATGCCCATCGCGTTCTCCTGACCCGCGACCGCCAGGGCATGGTCATCTTCGTCCCACCGGGCGAGAAAAAAGATCCGACTCGCTCCCCGGAGTATGATGAACGGACCTATCAATACTTGGGCAAGATTGGCATTCCCGTGCTTCAATAGTTTGGCCCGCCTAGGCGGCGCCAACGCACATTTTCAAAAAACAACGGATCAACACCGCTGCGCTCAACGTGGATGCTTGTCAGCCGTTCAAAAGACCAGGCTGCAAGCTTGAACGATAAGATCAACGGGAGCCGGAGCGCCGGATGATGAATCGGCGCGGGGTCGGAGGGGGTAGTCGAAAATCGGGAGGAAGATCGATTCGCATCGTCGACGATTTCTCCTCCTCGCGGGGCGGCGGCTGCGCGAACTGATTGCCGGTCTTCGATTCGGCGGGCGCGCTTTTGCCCGATTCTGCAGGAACCTTGATAACCTTTGAACAGGTTGGACACTCGACAAATAAGCCGGCCATATTGCCGGGCGCCTCAAGATTCTGTCCGCAGTGGGGGCAGTCGAAATTGATGTCGGGTTTAGTCATTCCGATACCGAGTGTATGCCGCGCTGCCCTGATTGAATACCCAAAATTCACAAAGTTGCGCAAAATGGTTGACATATAAAACAGAATATTGTTATGCCAATTCGATGTTGTGTTATTCAATCTATCAACCCTAAAGGAGTATTGCCATCATGATCAAAATACCTCGAACCGCCCTGGCGGCCGCCGCGTTGAGCCTGTCTCTCCACACGATCGCAGCCGAGCCGGTCACGAACCGACTCGCCGAGCTGGAGCGGCAGGTCGATGCGCTCGCGGCCGAAATTGAACGCATCCGCCTGCAAGACATCGCCATCGATCCCGGCGACCGAAAATTCGGACTCAGCCCCGCGGCCTCCAAGGTCTATTTCAAAGAGTCCGGCCTGTCGCTCGGCGGCTACGGCGAGATGCTCTACCAAAACTTCGACGACCCCGCTAAACCCGATGACTGGGACTTCCTGCGGATGGTCCTTTACGTAGGCTATAAATACAACGAGCGAATCATCCTCAACACGGAACTCGAGCTGGAACACGCTTCAACTGACAAAAAGGGTTATGCCTCCGTCGAATTCGCCTACATCGACTACCTGTGGCGGCCGGAGCTTAACCTCCGCGGGGGCGTAGTCCTCATTCCCGTGGGCCTGATCAGCGAATATCATGAACCCACCACCTTTTTTGGCGCGCGCAGACCCGATATCGAGCAGCGCATTATTCCAAGCACTTGGCGCGAAAACGGCGTGGGCGTATTCGGCGATGTGGGCAAATTCAGCTACAAGGCCTATCTGGTCAACGGGCTGAAGGGCGAAGACTTTTCCGCCGCCGGCCTCCGCGGCGGGCGTCAAAAGGCATCCCACGCGCTCGCCGAGGATCTCGCCGGCGTCCTTCGCATCGATTATTCGCTGGCGGAGGATTTCATCGTCGGCGCGTCAATCTATCACGGCGATTCTTCGCAAACCTTACCCTTTTCGCTGCAAACCACGCTGTATGAAGCGCACGTGGACTGGCGCTGGCGCGGTTTGTCCGTTCGAGCGCTGGGCGTCGTGGCGGAAATCGACAACGCCGCAAGGCTCACCCAACACCTTGAGCGGAAAGCGGCGGCAGCCGCCGCAGCTCAGGGCAAGACGGCCCCGCCCGTCGACCCGGTCGGCGAACGAATGGTCGGCGCGTACCTGGAAGCCGGTTACGACATCCTCGATTTGTTGCGGCCCGATGGCGAAGCCGCACTCTCGCCGTTCGTGCGATTCGAGTCCTACAACACGCAGGACAGGGTCCCTTCCGGCTACACCGCTTCCGGCAAGAACGAGGTGGACCTCATCGTCGTGGGGCTGAATTTCAAGCCGATCGAGCAAGTGGTTCTAAAGGGCGAGTATCAGTTCTACGACGACGCCGCGAACAGCCTACGAGACCAGTGGAATCTCCTCCTAGGCTATGTGTTCTGAACTCGACCGTCAGCCGCTGCGAGCGCGGCTCAAGGCCGCTCCCGGCCTCGCCGCCGCGCTCGCAGTCGCGGCAACCGCCGCGGCTGCTTTCGCGGGCTCCGGCGAAATCCCCTCGTTGTACGACGCGCTGGCTACCGCCTTCCCAGGGGCCGACATCGAGCGACGCACGTACACCCTGACGGCCGAGCAACAGGCAGAGGCAGCGCGTCTCGCTGGCGAACCGCTGCCCCATACGGTGATCTTCGCGTACCATGCGAGTCTGGATGGCCGGCCCGTCGGCACAGCCTACTTCGACGCGCACCGCGTGCGAACGCTGCCGCAGACGCTGATGATCATTGTCGAGCCGGACGGCCGACTCCGCTCCATCGAGGTGCTTTCGTTCCGCGAACCGCCGCAATACAAGCCGTCCGCCGCCTGGCTCAACCAATTTCGCGGCCGTTGCCTGGATGAGGACCTTCAGCTCCGCCGGGGAATCCAGGGCATCACAGGCGCGACCCTGACCGCCCGGGCAACGACGAAAGCCGCGCGGCGCGCGCTGGCCCTCCACGCCGTGCTGTCAGGGATTCCGGCCGATGCGAAATAATAAGGCGCAAATTTTCCATGCCATGGAAATTTCCATGGCATGGAAAAATCCAAAAAAAATTTTCCATACGATGGAAATTTTCTGGCGAATCAGGCATCGACTACCTAAACGGCCATCTTGATTTGGTCCCATGCATCCTGTTGAGCGACGACTCTTAACCGCGTCAAATGCCCTGGTGGGCCTGACAGGCCTGGGATACGCGGCGGTTCGTTACCTGCTGACCCCGGAAGACCCGTTCGCGGCGTCCCATCCTGCCGAACCCTTCTGGCGTGACGCGCACATCGTTTCGGCGCCGCTGCTGGCGCTGGCCATCGGCCATTTTGCATGGCACCACGGCGTGGCCTACTGGCGGGATGGAGCGCGGGAAGGGCGCGCCAGCGGTGCGATCATGCTCGGGACCGCACTGCCGATGATCCTGTCGGGGGCCCTGATCCAAACCGCCAAAGAGGACGCCTGGCGATTGGCCTGGGTCGCGGTGCATCTGGTTACGTCAGCTATGTGGCTGGCCGCCTGTGCAACTCATATCATCATCCACCGCCGCGCACGACGGGCCGGGCGGCCTTTGCCTACTAAAGGCGAAACAACCGCGTCACCTGAAAAGATTGGCGCGCCCGCCGCCCAGCCGGTACGAAGCAACTAACGAGAGCGGACAGGCGACCGCGCGGGTGGAGAGACTGAAGGAAGTCAGTCCTCGGGCCGCTCGCCGGAGGGCGCCATCTTCACCAGCTTGGGATCGAATTGAGCAACGACCTCCACCAAGTCTGATTGGGCCGCCATCACTTGGCGAATGTCTTTATAGACCATCGGCACTTCATCCAATCCCGCGGAGATCAGAGTGACGCCGGCCTCCTCGAGGACCTTTTTCGCCTCTTTCCAGCTAAACGTTTTTTCCGCCTTAGTTCGGCTGATACAACGTCCCGCGCCGTGCGCAGCCGAGTTGAGCGAATCCGGATTCCCCTTTCCGCGCACGACGAAACCGGGCGAGGCCATCGAGCCGGGAATAATGCCCATCACGCCTTCGCCTGCGGGAGTGGCCCCTTTTCGGTGAACGACCAGTTCCTGACCGAGATGGCGTTCTTTCCACGCGAAGTTGTGGTGATTTTCCAAATCGAAGAGCACCGAAACCCCGAGATTTCGAGCAATATGGGTGTGGATCAGCTCGTGGTTCGCGGCTGCATAGCGACCCATTAACTCCATAGCGGCCCAGTATTCCCGGCCGTCGTCCTCGTCCAGATCCAGCCAGGCCAGGTGTCGCATGTCCTTCGGTAAGTCCGGCCGCTTTTTCATGGCCAGCTTGCTGTAGTAATCGCAAACGGAAGCGCCCGTGCCCCGGCTCCCGCTGTGGCTCAGCAGCGCTAAATAGCGGCCGGGAGCGAGGATAGCAAAGCGGCCTTCCTTCTCCGAGGAATCGAACTCGGCCGGTTGAGGTTGAACCGGACGGCGCGTGTCCGGATCTAGCAGGACGGGCCGAAACACTGTCAGGATTCCAAATTCGACGAAGTGGTTGCCGCTGCCGCTCGTACCCAATTGAGCCCATGCTCGATCCCGGTGCTGCCTAGTCACCGGGCTCACCGACCAGTCCGCCTCCATCACCGGATGATCGCGGCGCTGGCGAAACTCCGCGCCAACGCCGAACCGCGTCTCTTCCTCGATGGCCTTGATGAGTCGCTCTTTCTTTCGCTCCAGCCAGTCGAGAGGAAGGTCCAGGACGGTCATTTTCATGCGACAGGCGATGTCAACGCCGACAGCGTAGGGAATGACGGCGTTCCGCGTCGCCAGGACGCCGCCAATGGGCAATCCGTAGCCCACGTGGGCATCCGGCATGAGGGCGCCCGCCACGGCCACCGGCAAGCGGGATGCCGCCTCCATCTGGGCTTCCGCGTTCGGGTCGATCTGATCGCCCCACTTTTGCCAGGGGGCCTTCTGTTCAAGAGATTTCATCGCTTTCGGTTCAGATCCGCGCAGATCGGGCAACGGGACCCGTCGCATCCGCGCGCCGTGCAATAGGCTCTGCCATAAAAGATAATTTGGAGGTGGCGCTTGTGCCACTCCTCTGGTGGGAATAGGGCCTTTAGGTCGCGCTCTGTTTCGGCGACATTCCGGCCGCGGGTCAATCTCCAGCGACGGGCAAGCCTGTGGATGTGCGTGTCCACCGGGAAAGCCGGTACGCCGAATGCCTGGGACATAACGACAGAGGCTGTCTTGTGTCCGACGCCGGGCAGCTCTTCGAGCTCCTCAAAGGTCCGTGGCACGCGGCCGCCATGCCGCTCCAAGATCAGCCTGGCGGAATTCCGAATGGCCCGCGATTTTGAGGGCGCGAGGCCGCAGGGCCGGATTACGCGCCGGATGGTCGCCAGCGGAAGCGCCGCCATCCGCTCGGGCGTGTCCGCAATGGCGAAGAGTCGGGGAGCTACCTCGTTCACCCGCTTGTCCGTGCATTGGGCGGACAGAATTACCGCGACCAGAAGCCGAAAGGGGTCGACGTGCGGAAGCGGAGGCTCCACATTCGGGAAAAATTCATCAAGGCGTTGAGCCACAATCCTCGCTCGTTCTTGTCGCGTCATCTTCAGGGTTGGTTGACGGACGGCTCGGACGCCCGAGCCGATGCAATAAACGAATCGGGTTCAACGTTATGACAGTAACGGCGGAACTCATGCCGAGAAAGGAGAATCCACGATGAGAAAGAACACCTTGACATGGAGCGCCCTCCTTGTGGGGGCAGTAACTGGGTTAGCGACGGCTGAACCCATGGATCGGCCCTGGCGGCCGGATCCGGAGGAACGCGGCCCCCGATGGGAACGCATTCTCGAAGACGATGAGGCGCTGCGGGCCGCTGGGCTGACGGACGCCCAGGTGGCAGCCATTCGGGAGCGCGCCGCGGAAAGCGAGAAAACCCTCATCCGCCTGCGCTCCGAGGTTCAGCTCGCAGAGGCGGAAATTCGGCGCCTGATGAGAACCGAACGACCGGATCGGGACGCCATCATGAAAGCCGTCGAGGCTGCCGGCGCCGCCCGTACCGCGCTGCGTAAGGCGATGGTGGAAGAACAACTGGCCGTTCGCGAAATCCTCGGTCCGGAGGGATTCCGAAAACTGAGGAAACAATTCGCTAAGCCTGGGCGCGAAGGCGAGCACCGACCTCACCCGGGACCGCGGGCTGAGCGTAAGCGCGACGATATTGGCGACTAGTCCGCACCGATAACAGGTCCGATCATGCGCGTCCGAAGCCACCCGGCTCAGGACGCGCATTGTTTTAGGAGCCGCACAGACCGAGCTGATCAGCGGAGCATACGGCGAGAGCGGAGGATTCCTTTCTCCCGACGCGGTTACACATTCAAATATTCGCTCACCAGCTCGTCCGTCAATCCGCTGATAGGCCCGCGAGAGACCACCCGCCCTTTTTGCATCAGGACGAACGAATCGGCAACCCGGCGCGCAAACGGAACGCACTGTTCCACCAGGAGAATTGCCAGAGACATGCGGCGTTTGAGCGCCTGAAGGGTGTGGCCGATCTCTTGCACGATCGAAGGCTGGATGCCCTCGGTCGGTTCGTCGAGCAGCAGGATGCGAGGCTGTGTGACCAGCGCGCGCGCGATCGCCAATTGCTGTTGTTGGCCGCCGCTCAGCAGGCCGCCCTTCCGGCGAAGGAGGGAGCGGAGCGCGGGAAATATATCCATGGCTTCGTCCAGCGCCTCAGCGGCTGAGCGGCGGGATTTCATCGCGAAAAGGGGCAGTAGCAAATTTTCCTCAACGGTCAGATGGGGGAAGATCTCCCGTCCCTGCGGTACGTAGGCCAAGCCCTTTCGGGCCCGCCAACTGGGAGGTCGGCCGTTGACGGGTGTGCCATCGATGCGGACCGTCCCATTCGAGGGTTCCAGCAGGCCGACTGCATTTTTGAGCAGCGTCGATTTCCCCACTCCGTTCCGGCCCATCAGACAGACGATGGCCCCAGGTTCGATCTGAAGATCAATGTCCCATAGGATGCGGGACCCTCCGTAGGAAAATGACAGGCGTTCGATTTCGAAAATGGCCATGGCTGTTCCTTTACGGCGCGCCGGACGGGGCGGTTTCGGACTCTTCGCCTAGGTAGACGCGTCGGACCTCCTCGTGCTGTTGAATGAAATCCATATTCCCTTCGCATAGGACGGCGCCTTGGTGCAGCACCGTGATCCGGCGGTTGAGGTCCCGCACGAATTCCATATCGTGTTCGATGACAACAAGCGTGTGACGCCCTTCGAGCCGCAGCAGCAGTTCGGCGGTCTTTTCCGTTTCGGCATCGGTCATGCCGGCGGCTGGCTCGTCCACCAGCAGCAGCTCCGGCGATTGAACCAGCAACATACCGATCTCCAGCCATTGTTTCTCGCCGTGCGCCAATGACCCCGCCAGAACACCCCGCTTTTCCGCCAGGCCGATCTCTTCGAGAATTTCCTCGATGCGCGCCTTTTCCTCACGGGTCTCGCGAGCGAAGAGGGCCGTCGACACATTGCGGCGCCTCGGCAGCGACAGCAGCAGGTTTTCGTAGACTGTGTGGTTGCCGTAAACCGATGGCGTCTGGAACTTTCGGCCAATGCCCAAGCGGTTGATCTGCCATTCGTTCAGCCGGGTCAGATCGATCTCGCGGAACAGAATTTTCCCAGAATCGGGCTTGAGTCGGCCTGTGATCAGGTCCAGCAGCGTGGATTTACCCGCTCCATTTGGCCCAATGATCACCCGCAATTCGCCCGGCACGAGCGCGAAACTCAGGCCGTCAATGGCTTTGAAGCCATCAAAGGACTTATGGACGTCCTCTAAATAAAGCAACGATTCCATGAGGTACAGTCCCGATCCGTGATTTCAGGCGCACCCACCCGCTCGAAATCTGAGCCGGCAGACCCACCAGGCCGCGGGGGATGAAGAGCGTGGCGACGATGAAGAGACCTCCGAGAATGAAAAGCCAGTATTCGGGATAGCTCCGGGTCGAATAGCTTTTCAGCGCGTTGACGGCAATCGCGCCGGCGACCGGGCCGTAAAGGGTCCCGCGGCCTCCGACCGCAACCCAGACGACGGCCTCGAGGGACTTGTCGGGCGTCATCTCACTGGGATTGATGATGCCAACCTGCGGGACGTAGAGAGCGCCCCCGACAGCGGCGATGACCGCGGCAAGGACGAAGATCGCCAGTTTGAAGCGGTCAGTCGGATATCCGGAAAACAGCAGCCGATTTTCGCCATCGCGGATTGCTTGCTGGATCATGCCGAAACGGCTTTGGGTGAGCAGGCGGCAGGAGGCATACACGATCGCAAGCGTGATTGCGGTGGCGATGTACAGCGCGCGCCGGGTCGACGGGGCGTTGATGTCGTAGCCGAGTATTTCCTTGAAATCAGTAAAGCCGTTGTTGCCGCCGAATGTGAATTCGTTTCGGAAGAACATCAGGGCGGCCGCGTAGGTGAGCGCCTGCGTCAGGATTGAAAATTGGACCCCCTTGATGCGAGCGCGGAACGCCATGAAGCCGAAGATGGCCGCGACCACCGCCGGAACCCAGAACACGGCTCCCAAAGCGAACCAGAAGTTGTAAAACGGGCGAAAATGCAAGGGAAGTTCTGTGTAGCCCAGGAACACCATGTAATCGGGCAGTACGCTCTTGTACTGGCCGCGCTCACCGATCATCAGCAACAGGTACATCCCCATCGCATAGCCACCTAGCGCGAAAAAGAGCGCCTGGCCCAGACTCAATAGCCCGGTGTAGCCCCACAACAGATCGACGGATATCGCGAGGATCGCGTAGGTCAGGTACTTGCCGTACAAGTTGAGGGAAAAATCACTCACGTGATACCAGCGATCGGGCGGAGCCCACGCATTGAGCGCGGGCAGTACGACGGCGACGATCGCAGTGAGCAGGGCGAAGACGATCCACTCAATGTTTCTTTTATCAGTGCGCACGGCCTAGCTGTCCAGATTTCGGGTTTTGGCCGGAAACAGGCCGGCCGGTTTCCACTGCAAAAAGACGATAATGGCGAAGAGAAGAATGATTTTTCCAAGCACCGCCCCGAGGAACGGCTGCATAATCTGGTCGGCGACGCCGAGGCCGAGCGACACCAAAATCGTGCCGACCAGGTTGCCGACCCCGCCGAGTACGACGATCATAAAGCAGTCGATGATGTGCGCCTGGCCGAGGCTGGGTCCGACGTTGCCAATTTGGGCCAGGCATGCGCCAGCGATGCCCGCGAGGCCGGAACCCACCGCAAAGGTCAGCATGTCCACGCGGTCACTCCGGACCCCGAGGCATTCGGCCATCGCGCGATTTTGCGTCGTTGACCGGACAAACAGTCCAGCGGGGCTGCGGTTCAGCCAGAACCAGACCGCGAGGACGGTCAGTAGGGCGACCGCAATGACAAACAGGCGCGTATACGAAAAAATGACATCCATCCATTCGAAACTTCCCAGCAGCCAGGCAGGGGCCGCCACTTGCACATTCGCCGCGCCGAAAATGGATCGAAATGTTTGCTGGAGAAAGAGGCTGATGCCCCACGTGGCCAGCAGGGACTCCAGCGGGCGGCGATACAGAAAACGAATGATGCCGCGCTCAATCAGGAGGCCCACGGCTGCGGTCGTGAAAAAAGCGGCCACAACCGAGAAAGGCACATACCAGCCGAATGCGGGATGGTTGGGGCCAAACATTGCAGCGAACTGCCGCTGGGCAACATAACTGACGTATGCGCCCACCATGATCATCTCGCCGTGCGCCATGTTGATAATGCCCATGAGTCCGAATGTGACGGCAAGCCCCAGCGCAGCGATCAACAAAACGGAGGCAAGGCTCAGGCCGCGAAACGCGGTTCCGATCAAAAGGTTCATGCGGGCGTGAGAATCGATGTCCTGAACGCTTTTCCGCGCCTCGTCGGCGGCAGGATCGGCAGGATTCTTAGATATCTCGACAAGGCGGTCGCGCGCCGCTTGCGAGCGCAGTTCCCCGAGACGTCGCGCGGCCGATTGCCTAGTCGCGGCGTCACCGTGTGCGAGTTCAATCATCGCGACCGCCTCTTCGACTGAACGGCGCACCAGCCGGTGAGACTCCAGAGCAAGCCGTGATTTAAGGAGCTCCAAATGCTCCAGTTTCTGCTCGGCGCCCAGCTTTGAGGCGGCGTCGCGCCGAATTCGCCAATCCGCATGGGCGAGGTTTACAACGTCCAAATATCGTTTGATGGCCCGGCGAATACGGGACGTCGTGTCAGCCGGTTTTGCATCCGCGGACCGCAACAGGATCGGACGGCCCTCGGCATCGACAATCTGTTCGCCTGTCTTCACCGCAATCACCGTGGTGCCCGTCACCGCGGAGGCCGGATTTTCAACCAACACAACGCGAGTCTCTCCGCCGTCCGGCTGCCACACCCACACATCTCCCACTCGCCACGACGCGAGCACACGCGCGATGAATTCATCCGAGGTCAGGGGGATGGCGTCGACGGCTTGCTCGGTACCGGCGAGAATCGCCTGTTCAAGTTTCGCCCGGGCCTCGAGATCAATCCGAGGTGATTGCTCGGCTACCGCATGGACCCCGGCGGCGAGCGTCCACGCGATTGCGGGAATGATCAGCGCACGCATACGATTTCGATTTCACGATTCATCATCAGTCGTAAACAGGAGGGCCGGTTTCATCCCGGAACCGGCCCTCCCTCCTCACTGACTCCCTAAACTAGGGCTCTGGCGGCAGGAATTTGTCGCTAAACGGCTCCCCCGCCACCGGCCCAAGCGACGCAATCACCTTGAATTGTCCGTTCGGCAATGTCTCGCCGATGTAGACGTTGTTGATGAGGTGATGATTCTCCTGCATGATCACCTCGCCGCCAGGTCCTTTGAAGCGCTGGCCATACATCGCCTGCCGCACGGCGTCGACGTCAAACGTGCCGGCTTTTTCCACGGCCTGCTTCCACAGGTACACGCCGATGCGCGAGAGGTTCATTGGGCTGCAGGTCACGCGATTCTCGCGAACAACGCCCGGTGCATCGGTGGTTTGAAGCCACTTGTTCCATCGCTCGACAAACGCCTTGTTCTCCGGCGTATCGAGAGACATGAAGTAGGTCCAGCACCCCAGGTGGCCCACAAGGTCCTTGGCCGGAAGGCTTCGGAATTCATCCTCGGAGATGCTGAACGACACAACCGGGCAGGTTTCGGCGGTGAGGCCGGCGGCAGCAAACTCCTTGAAGAAAGGAACGTTCGTGTCGCCGTTAAGCGTGTTGATCACGCAAGCGTCGCCGGAGGCGGCGAATTTCTTGATATCCGCTACAATCGTCTGGTAGTCCGTGTGCCCGAAGGGCGTATAGATCTCGATGATATTCTCCTGGGGAATGCCCTTGGCACGGAGGAACCGCTTGAGAATCTTGTTCGTCGTCCGCGGATAAACGTAATCCGAACCAAGTAGATAGAATTTCTTCTTCCCCTCATCGAGCATGTATTGCACGGCGGGAATCGCCTGCTGGTTGACAGCTTCCGCCGTGTAGAAAATGTTCTTCGAGAGCTCTTCCCCCTCATATTGCACGGGATAGAAGAGAAGGCCATTATACTGCTCGAACACGGGCAGGACCGACTTTCGGCTTACCGATGTCCAGCAGCCGAAGACCACCGCGACCTTGTCCTGCAGCAACAACTGCTTCGCCTTCTCCGCGAAGAGCGGCCAGTTCGAGGCAGGATCAACGACGACCGGCACAATCTTATGGCCCAGGACACCCCCCTGCTCGTTGATCTCGTCAAAGGTCATCAACAAAACGTCCTTGAGTGACGTTTCGCTGATGGCCATGGTCCCGCTCAACGAGTGGAGAACTCCGACCTTGACAATTTTCTCTTCGGCCTGGGCGGAGGCGATCGAAACGGCAGCAGCCGCCGCCAGGGCCTTGAACCATGTCGATATTTTCATCATTTATAACTCCCTTTCCTAACTCTTAGAACACAAAAAGAAGTTCCGCCGCGTACGTCGTTGCATCATCCGTATCGCCGCCCTCATACTCGTCGAAACGGACCTCGAAAATGGCGGACAAATTGGCAGCCAGCTCGAGATTCGGGCTGATAGTGTACTCGGTGTTCTCGTAACCGTTGTCGAGATCCACGGCGCTGTGGCGAAGGGTAAGCCCCAGCTTGCCCCAGTCATAGTTGACCATCACCAGGTAGCCCGTGCCGTCGGAACCGGCTCCTTGAACGTCATAGAGCTGGTTGAATTCGCCGGCCAGGGTCAAACCGCCTGTTTTGTATTCTGCCCAGAAGTTTGCGATTCCCTTGTCATAGCCGGCGACCGCATCCCCCATCTCGTTGGTCGTCGCGTCAAACTCTTCGACCGCGTAACCCGCCTGAAGAGTCAACCCTTCCACCGGTGTGACCACGATCTGGAATTCCGGACTGATGGAATCAGCGTCCTGGTCTCCGCTATAGGCGCCGTCGATCAAGGCCGCATAGAATTTCGCGAACCCCGCATCGAATTTGGCGCCTACACCGTTCGCATATCCCGGGTAGCCGATAATCGTCGCTGAGTAAGAATATTGATAGAGCGCCGTCGGCTCCGCACCCTCATATCCCAGCGCACTCAGAAATTTACCAGCTTTCAGCGTGAGGCCTTCGAGAGGCGAACCGGTAACGAAGGCCTGTTCGACCTCCACGCCTCCCTGGTCAGCGCTTGGCTGGTCGTCAATATCCACTTGCGCAGAGACCCCTTCCGCGGGATCGATCAGGAACGACAATTCCCATTGGTCGAGAGCGGCTGTTGTCGTATCGTCCGAGTCGGTCGATTTGTGAACGGCCGACATGTCGACGAAACCGCTGATCTTCAGCGCTTCCGTGAGTTCCATTTCCGCCCAACCCGATGCGGCAAGCCCCACAGCAACCGCACCGGCCATGTTCAATACCTTTCTTCGCATTCGTTTGTTCTCCTTATGGTTGGGTGAGCAATTCGCTCACGCGCCGACCTTGCAGGCAAGAGCCGTGCCAAGCATCAGACGACGAGTCCGAACTTTTCGCAACTCCGTACAAACAAATTAGTTGTCGTGTTTTCTGTATGGGAAAATTAGGAAAATTTCACCATTGGCTAACTCAAAAATGTATCTTATTATCAAAATTTGATACATTATTGTAACACACGCTCGGCTTATTTCGATTTCTGTAGAATTATCAATTCGCCGGCTTGACGTTCGGACCAGCTTTTGCGAAATGTCAGCGCATGCATCTAACGCCGCGAGAACGAGAAAAATTGCTGGTGGTCGTGGCGGCCGACCTGGCCAGAAGGCGTCGGGCGCGCGGCCTCAAATTGAACTATCCCGAGGCGGTGGCCATCCTCACCTACGAAATCATGGAAGGCGCACGAGACGGGCTTTCTGTCGCCGATTTGATGAAAAAAGGTACGACCATCCTCACGCGCGAAGACGTCATGGAAGGCGTCCCGGAAATGCTATCGGAGGTCCAGGTCGAGGCCACCTTCCCCGACGGCACCAAACTAGTCACCATCCATCACCCGATCCCATGATCCCCGGCGAAATTATCCCCGCAGAAGGCGAGCTGGAGGCCAATGCCTCGCTGCCCGTCATCAAGATTGTCGTCTCCAACAAGGGCGACCGCCCAATCCAGGTCGGCAGCCATTTTCATTTCTTCGAGGTCAATGCGGCACTCGAATTCGATCGCGCCGCGGCCCGGGGGTTCCGCTTGAACATACCGGCCGGGACAGCCGTCCGGTTTGAGCCGGGCGATACCCGCACGGTCGAACTCGTCGCGTTGGCGGGAGAGCGCTTCGTCTACGGGCTGAATGGCAAGATCAACGGGAAGCTGGATGCGACGCCATGAAAATGACCCGACGCCAATATGTCGAGATGTTCGGACCCACGCGCGGAGACCGCGTGCGGCTGGCGGACACCGATCTGTTTATCGAGGTCGAACGCGATCTCATCGCCGAGCTGAGCGGCTATGGAAACGAAGTGAAGTTCGGCGGCGGCAAGGTGATTCGCGACGGCATGGGACAATCGCCCGTCGCATGCGATGAGGAGGCCCTCGACCTCGTGATCACAAACGCGTTGATCATCGATGCCAAACTGGGAATCCTCAAAGCGGACATTGGGATCAAAAAGGGTCGAATCGTCGGCATCGGCCATGCGGGCAATCCGGGCATTCAGTCGGGTATCGGCTCGGCCTTCGCAGACCCGCAGACAGGCAAACGTCATGGCATGGTCATCGGCGCCGCCACGGAGGTCATCGCCGGCGAGGGTTGCATCGTAACGGCTGGCGGCATCGACACGCACATTCATTTCATTTGTCCCCAGCAGATCGAAGAAGCCCTTTCGAGCGGCATCACGACGATGATCGGCGGCGGCACCGGCCCCGCAACGGGCACGAAGGCGACGACCTGCACGCCCGGTCGGTGGAATATGCACCGCATGCTGGAGGCTGCGGAGGCATTCCCCATGAACCTCGGCTTCCTCGGCAAAGGCAACTGTTCGACCCCCCAGCCCATCCGCGAGCAAATCGAGGCCGGCGCCATCGGACTGAAACTCCACGAAGATTGGGGCACAACCCCCGCCGCGATTGATTGTTGCCTGGCCGTGGCCGACGAATACGACGTCCAGGTTGCCATCCACACCGATACGCTCAACGAAGCGGGATTTGTTGAAGACACGCTGCGCGCCTTCAAAAACCGCACCATCCACACCTATCACTCGGAGGGCGCCGGCGGCGGCCATGCCCCCGACATCATCCGTGTGTGCGGAGAGCGCTACGTCCTGCCTTCTTCAACCAACCCGACGCGGCCTTTCACGGTAAATACAATCGACGAACACCTCGACATGCTAATGGTCTGTCATCACCTCGACTCGTCGATCCCGGAGGATGTCGCATTCGCCGAGTCGCGAATTCGGCCCCAAACGATTGCAGCGGAGGATATTCTGCACGACATCGGAGCCATTTCGATGATGTCCAGCGACAGCCAGGCAATGGGCCGCGTCGGAGAAGTGATCATCCGAACCTGGCAAACGGCCCATAAGATGAAAGTCCAACGCGGGCTACTGTCGCATCCGGCCCATCCCGCGGCCGACAATTTCCGCGTTTTGCGCTACATTGCGAAATACACGATCAATCCCGCCATCACCCACGGGATCGCGCACGAGGTTGGCTCTCTCGAAGTGGGCAAATGGGCCGATCTGGTCCTCTGGCAACCCGCCTTTTTCGGGGTAAAACCGGAGCTGGTCCTCAAGGGCGGCATGATCGCCCTAGCCAACATGGGAGATCCCAACGCCTCCATCCCGACGCCGCAGCCGACGTTCTATCGGCCACAGTTCGCGTCATTTGCGGGAGCCCTGGCATCGACCTCGTTCACCTTCATCAGTCAGTCCGCCTACGATGCCGATCTGCACGGCCGGCTCGGCCTCAAAAAGCGAATTACGCCGGTCCTCCGCACACGCAAACTTTCCAAACTCGATATGGTTTGGAACGACTCGCTTCCGAAAATCGAAGTGGATCCAGAAACGTACACCGTCAAGGCGGACGGAGAGCTGCTCACGTGCGAGCCCGCAACAGAACTGCCCATGGCCCGGCGGTATTTCCTCTTCTAATGCTCCCGTGATCATCGTCCGCGAAAAAATCTCATGCCCGGCTGGCCTCCCCAGGATCGCCATCCGCGTAAGCCGCGAGCAGCTCTCAAAAGGGCGCTGGCGGGCCACCGCCGACGACGGCACCGAATTTGGATTTGACCTGGTCGTTCCTCTCAAACACGGAGACTGCGCCTACTGCACGGATCGCGCCGCCTACATCCTCGAGCAGCGGCCGGAGAAAGTCCTCGCCCTGCCCTTGCCGCCAACCGCCGCGGAGGCGGCCGGACTTGCCTGGCAGCTTGGCAATCTGCATTGCCCCATCGAAATCACTGCGGATTCGATCTTTGTCGCCGACAACCCGGCAGTCCGGAAATGGCTTGCCACCGGGCACCTTTCGTATGCTGAAACCGAGCGGATCTTTTCGCCCCAGCGGCCGCACGTCCATGAACACACCCATCACTGACAGGGCCGCTCGGCCGCTTTGGACACTTCTGCAAATTTCCGATTCGGCCTATCCAACCGGCTCTTATGCCCACTCGGGCGGCTTGGAAGGCGCTGTCGATATTGGCTTGCTGTCGTCACCCGATGCGGCAGAACCGTACCTGTTCCGAGTTTTCCTTCCCTCGCTACTGTTTACGGATGTACCCCTTGTGCGCGCCGCACACGCGGCTGCTGCTGATGCGGCCTGGGAGGAACTCTGGGCGATGGATGAGCTTTGCCACGCCCTACGCGCCACCCGCGAGCTGCGGGAGGCCTCCACGCGAGTCGGCGCCCAACGGGTTGCTTTGGCAGCCGCCACGCATCCATCGCCAGCCATGGAGAGACTGGCGGCGGCGCTGGCGGAAGGCCGATGGAAGGCCCACGCCCCGACTGCGTTCGGCGCGGTAGGCGCAGTCCTCGGCATCGCGGCAAAAGATACCGCGGCCGGTTACGTGTACCAGGCCGTCACGGGAGCCGTCGCGGCGCTCGTCAAATTGCTGCGCATCGGCCAGACGCGCGCGCAAATCTGGATCTCGCGCCTGCTCGAGGAATGTAACCGCCGCTTTGACGAGGCGCTGGAGACCCCGCCTGCCTCCGCCGGTTGGTTCGCGCCGCTCACGGAGATCGCCAGCGCGCGCCATGAAACCGCTTATACCCGCCTTTTCATCAGTTGACTGAAACATGAGTACATCGAAAGCCCATCGCCCCGCTCGCGTCGGCATCGGTGGTCCCGTTGGTTCGGGCAAAACGATGCTTGTCCTCCAATTGTGCCGAAAATTGCGGGACCGCTACTCGATCGTCGTCGTCACCAACGACATCTACACAAAAGAGGACGCCCTGTTCCTCGTCCGCAACGAGGCCCTGCCGCCGGACCGCATCGTCGGCGTCGAAACCGGCGGGTGCCCCCACACCGCCATCCGCGACGACACGACGATGAACGAGCAGGCGATCCGCGACCTACTGCAGCGCCACCCTGATGCGCAACTGGTCCTCGTAGAAAGCGGCGGTGACAATCTTTCCGCCACCTTCTCCACCGAACTGGTGGACGCGTTCATCTACGTCATCGACGTGGCGGAGGGCGACAAAATACCCCGCAAAGGCGGACCCGCTATTCGCGGCAGCGATCTACTGATCATTAACAAAATCGACCTGGCGCCGATGGTCGGCGCTGATCTGGGCGTTATGGAGCGCGACGCGCGGGCCATGCGCGGCACCCGCCCCTTCCTCTTCTGCGATCTGAAGACTGAAAAAGGCCTCCCCGACGTGATCCAATGGCTCGAGCGTGAAGTGCTCTTCGTCCATTGACGCCCGAGCCCTCAGCGGCGTATTTCGGATTCGAGCCGAACGCCGTGGAGACCGAACCTACCTCGCCGGACGCGAAATCTCTAAACCTTTCCACCTCTCGAAACCCTATTGGACAGGCCGCGTCCTCCTTGTCCAAGCTGTCAATGCCACCGCCGGCGTGTTCGCGGGCGACTACCTAGAGACCGCGGCCGAAATCGAAACCGGGGCGGCGGTTTTTCTGACCACACCCAGCGCCACCCGCTTATACTCCATGCCCGAAGGCACCGCCACTGCCAGCCAGTCCTTCCGTATTGCGCGCGGCGGCTGGCTCGAGAGCCGGCCCGAATGGATCATCCCCCAAAAAGCCTGTTCGTTCATTCAGCGCACGCGCATCGAGTGGGAGTCCGGCGCGCGCTTCATCTACTGGGAGGCGCTGGCCCCCGGCCGCGTCGCCCGCGGCGAGCGATTTGCCTACAACCATCTGGCCTGGGAGTTGGACTTGCTCGCCGAAGGCAGGCGCATCCTCCGCGAACGCGTCCAGTTGACACCCAACAACCATGCACTGTGGTCCCTGCAACACCCCTTCGACGCGGCCTATTACGCCGCCGTCTATCTGGTGTGGGACGATCCAGCCGCCATCGAACCTCTGCAAGGGGACATCCACGGCTGGAAAGACACCGATAGCTTGATTGGCGGCACGCTGCTGGACAACTGCTGCTGGGTATTCAAGATTCTCGCGCAAGACGCGCTCGCGCTGCGCCGCACTCTTGCCCGCCTGCGGAGCACCCTCTCGACGGTCGTCCCTTACCTCGCCGAGCCAGATCGAAAATTGTAACCACCATATATGTCCCGCGACCCAATAACCTTGCGCGGCATTTTGACGGCCTCTCCGCATAAAGTTGTTTTGAGAAAATTGGAAAGAGCGAAAGCGCCTGACAGAGAATCTAAATTTACTCCTGTGACAGCCCCCTCCGTCGTGAGAATGCTGGACGACGGCGGGGGCAGATGCTGGCTGCAGATCGTAATTCTACGAATCGTCCCCGTGTCGATCACCGGCTTCAGGAACCATTACCCGGTGACAGCTCGGGGATGTATTTTCTCGTCCCGCGATATTGACAAGACAAACTACATATAGTAGGAGAGTAGAAGAATAGCAATATATGCTGTAGCTGAGTGCCCGGGAATTCACCGGG
Organism: Kiritimatiellia bacterium; assembly: GCA_025054615.1. NCBI lineage: Bacteria > Pseudomonadati > Kiritimatiellota > Kiritimatiellia > Kiritimatiellia bacterium. Next base: position 13,393 of record JANWZO010000024.1, on the reverse strand, counting down.
AGAATAGGGAATCGGGTGAGAATCCCGAACGGTTGCGCCGCTGTAACGAGGGTTAGCTTGCGCATGGCCACTGGTGAGAGACTGGGAAGGCTTGCAGGCCAGTATTCCCTCGGAGTCAGAAGACCTGCTCAGCTGCACTCAAATGCCGGGATTGTCCGGTCTGCCTCGCCAAAGGCAGTATGAGGCTTCATGCGCATCCGGCCGCGTGGCTCGGGCATGTGAAGTCGAACAAGTAATGGCGTCGGTTGGCGCGACGCAGCTTGGGAGAAAAGATGCTAGAGCCCATCCTTCACCCTGACACCCAAATCATCACCATCGAACGTGGCGATACGATCGAATATGTTTTTCGCAACAAGGTCTTCCGCCTCAATCGGGAACAGGCGCGTAAAGCGCTGGAGGGGAAACGGGTCATTAACGGCATTCGCACTCCGGAACTGAACATTTTCCCCCTCAAATACACCGAGGCGTATCGGCTCTATAAGCAGATGAAGGCCAATCACTGGGAGCCGGATGTCATCGACATGACGCGCGATTGCCGCCAGTGGAGCGGGGATGCGCTCGATCCGCGCGAGCGCTGGATTGTCGAAATGGGCGCGGGATATTTTTCAGCCGCGGAGGGCATTGTAGGCGACAGCGTTTTGCATGCCATCGAAGACAACTTGACGGCCGCCGAGCTCAAACACGCGACGCTTCGATGGATCGCCGAAGAGTCGATTCACATGGATTCGTTGCTCCACATCATCGGCAGTCTGGGGCTCGATCAGGAAGCGATCACCTCCCGCTTCTGGCAGATCCCCTCGGTGCGCGCCAAAAATGATTTTATCACGGCCCATATGCCGGCCATCAAACGCGGGATGGACCTGAACGAAACGCCGGCGAAACAGTTGTTCTGCAAAGCGATTTTTGCGATTTCGCAGGTCTTGGAGGGCACGCAGTTCTACGCGCTATTTGCCATGCTGCTTTCCCTCCACCGGCAAAACAAAATGACCGGCGTCGGGCAAATGTTCCAGTACACGCTGCGGGATGAATCCAATCACATTGCTCTGGGTCGCTACCTGATCGCCAAGTTGATCGAAGAAAATCCCGATGTGTGGACCCCCGATTTTCGCGAGGAGCTGCGCGAATTCATGGCTGAGGGGGTCCGTTTAGAAAAGGAATTCGTGAATGATTGTCTGCCGGAAGATATGGTGGGCATGGCCCGCCAGGATTTCTTGGCGTACGTCGAATTCAACGCGGATCGGCGGTTGATGAGCCTCGGCCTGGAGCCGATCGGGTCGGTTCGCGAAAATCCCTTTGCATGGCTCGATGAGGTTATTTTCCTGAAGAAGGAAAAAAACTTTTTCGAAACTCGCGTGACGGAATATCAGACTGCCGGCAGCGTGCGCAACACGCGCGAAGAGGATCTGATCTGACCGGGAAAACGAGGGTCTGACGCCATGGCAACCGAGAATCTGTCGCCGATTTCCACTTCCCCGGCCCCCCACTCTACCGCCGAGGACATGCCGCGTGTCATTCGCCGCGACATGCCCGGCGCCTCCTCAAAAAAGCCGCGCATCGTCCCTTGGATGGGGCACAAAATCGCGAATGCCGTTCAAGCGGCGGCCACCGCGGTCGGCGTCAAGGAAAATATTGGAGATACCGTACGCGCGCTGATCGAGCGAAGGGTGCAGGCTGAGCGACCCTCGTTTGTCCACATTGAGCAGATTCAGGATTGGGTCGAAGATGCTCTTATCGCGATCCAGCAGCCGAGAGTGGCTTTAGCATATGCGAAATATCGCGCGCGTCGAGCAGCCGAGCGCGAGATGGCCATGCAACGCGATGCCAGCGCAACCGCTTGGTCGATCCCTTCGGCAGTCTCGCGCGAAGTGGTCGATGATTTGCGCGCCCGCCTCTCTTTCGCCCTGCTCGACGTAGAGAGCGCGATCAGCATCGATCAATGGCTTGCCATATTGCTCCGGAGTGTTTCTCCCGAGCTTTCGCCTACTGACCGCCAAAAAACAATTATTCTGAACGCGAAGAGCGCGGTCGATCTTGAGCCGGATGCTCGGTTTATCGCCGCTCGCGTTTATCTCACCTACATCTACGAAGAAACCCTCCCGTGGCATATCGCAGACGGAATCGGCGCTCTCAAGGAAGCCCATCGTCGGGCCTTTCTGGAGTATATCCCCCACGGCATTCGCATTGGTCGATTGGATCCGCGCATGGGTGAGTTCGATCTTGCCCGCTTGGCTGACGCCATCGACCCATTTGCCGATCTTCGGTTCGATTATCTCGGAATCCAAACCCTGTACGACCGCTACTTGATCCATGAATGGTCCGACCGTGTTGGCGGCACGCGGCGGCGGATGGAATCGCCTCAAATCTTCTGGATGCGCGTCGCAATGGGGTTATCCCTCAACGAGCGGGATCGGGAGGGCTGGGCCATCCGCTTCTATGACCTCTACAAAACGCGCCGGGCCTGCTCATCAACGCCCACCCTCTTTAATGCCGGCACAGTCAGACCCCAGCTCTCGAGTTGTTACCTGCTCTTTTGCGGCGATTCGATGGAGGAAATCACGGAGACGTGGCGACGTTTTTCGATGCTATCGAAATGGGCGGGCGGATTGGGGTGTGCGTGGACGGCGGTTCGCGGTTCCGGCAGCTACATTCACGGCACCAACGGCGAATCGTCCGGTGTCATTCCGTTTTTGAAAGTGTCGAATGATATCGCGCTAGCCGTCAACCAGGGCGGAAAACGGCCGGGGGCGCTTTGCAGTTACCTCGAACTCTGGCACAACGACATCGAAGAGTTCCTCGATTTGCGAAAAGAAACCGGCGACGAACGGCGCCGCACGCACAACATGAACACGGCGATCTGGATTCCGGATCTGTTCATGAAACGCCTGCAGGCGATCGCCGATCAACGTCTGGATAAAGACGCCACCTGGACCCTGTTTCGGAGCAACGAAGTCGCCGACCTCGTTGATCTGTACGGCCCCGCGTTTGAGCAGCGTTACGAATATTACGAAAAAGAGGCAGAGGCCGGTCGCATCTACGGTCGAAAAATTCGCGTGCTTGCGCTGTGGAAAAAGATCATCGAAGCGCTCTTTGAAACCGGGCACCCCTGGATGACGTGGAAGGACGCGTGCAACATTCGATCGCCCCAGGATCACGTTGGCGTCATTCACAGTTCCAACCTTTGCACGGAAATTACGCTGAATACGTCTACCGACGAAGTGGCCGTCTGCAACCTCGCCTCGATCAACCTGGCGGCACATGTAGGTCACGATGGGACGATCGATTTCGGCCGGATGCGAGAGACGATCTACCTCGTGATGCGCATGCTGGATAATGTCATCGATCTCAACTACTACCCGGTGGACGCCGCTGCAAAATCAAATTTGCGACATCGACCGGTCGGTCTTGGGTTGATGGGGCTTCAGGACGCATTGTACGCCCTGCGCATCCCGTTCGATTCGCGAGAATGCGTGGAATTCAACGACCGTATCATGGAATTTATCGCCTACACAGCATACGAGGCCTCCTCCGACCTGGCCGCCGAACGGGGCCCTTACGAAACGTTTCGCGGATCCAAGTGGGAACGCGGGCTGATGCCGTTGGACACCTTGCGCATGCTCGATGAGGCGCGAGGGATCCCCGTTGAGGTCAATCGTGAAGCGCGCATGGATTGGGATACTCTGCGCGAGAAAATAAAACGCCAGGGCATGCGCAATTCGAACTGCATCGCCATCGCGCCGACCGCGACCATCTCAAACATCATGGGGACGACGCCATGCATCGAGCCTACGTATAAACACCTGCATACGAAATCCAATCTGTCGGGCGAATTTGTGCGCACTAACGACGCGTTGCTGCGCGATCTTGCAAAGCGCGGTCTGTGGGACGAAGAGATGCGCTCCGACTTGCGGTATTTCGATGGCTCCGTTCGGGATATCGCTCGCGTGCCGGACGATCTCAAGCGCCTTTACAAGACGGCATTTGAAATAGAGCCTACCTGGATCCTTCAAGCGGCCGCCGTGCGTCAGAAGTGGATTGATCAGTCGCAAAGCATCAATATTTTCCTGGGGGACAATGATGCGCGTCTCGCCTCGCAGGTGTATCGCGAAGCGTGGCGGCGGGGACTCAAGACAACCTACTACTTGCGCATTCTCAATCGAAGTGGCATCGACTCGTCCCTTCGTGACCGGGCTATCGAAGCGCGCGCATGCGCACTCAACGCGCTTGCGTCGGGCGGCACGTGCGAGGCCTGTCAATGACGTTCACGTAACGGAAAATCAGCCACGCCGGCCCGCAGAAGCGGGCGGTCAGCAACAGTCCAATCGATGAGGAGCCGAGCATGATGATCCCCGAAGGCTGGTTTCAGCCGCGCGTGTTATTCTGTCGAAGATGCCCTCACGCGAATACTGAGCTTCGTGCGGCTATCATAAAGCAACCGTGATCGGTCAATAGCCTAATCTGGCTTAGAAGTCGGCTAAGATAACGGTATCAATCATTGCCATTTTTCGTTTTCGAGATTCGCCTCGCTGTCGAAAGAGACAGTGAAGATTGGCCTCATGCACTGTACCTACCCTATGTTTGGAGTTGTTCTGCTCAGGATTTCATTGACGGCTTACTTGTCGGGAAGCCGGATATATCGGCAGACGTCCCTTGAGGAGACGATCGGCCGGATTGCCGAATTAGAATAAGCCGGGAAATATGCCGGTGGCCCTTCAAGCCTCTGCCTTGGCGGAAAAGCAGTATGGGCCACGGGACGCCGATTTTTTACGATCGACGCTGTACTTGTTGTAGGTTCAAAAATTCGCTCCGCAGGAAAGGGCGGGCAACTCAAGTGCAGCGAAGTCCGCGGCTCTACGTATGCATCGCATACCTTGCCAGCAGCTGCGTCCATGCCAAGCGATTTTATCCAAGGTACGGAAAAACGTAGAGGAAGCGCAAAATATTCGAATTGCACTTCTTGATCCGCGCATCGGCGAAGTCTCGAGGCTTATTGCGGAGATACATTTTATCAACACTCAACATCGTTTTGATGCTAGCGATTATGTGAGAGAACTTATCTAATTAGAGAAGTCCGCAGGTGTGATTATGTACGCAAGGATACGATAAAGGGGAACGTGCCCTCGTAAACGAAGACCAGCGAGACGGGCGACCCGCCAGAGCCGAGCAAAGACAAATCGATCCTGCGATAGTGGAGTGGCCCATAACGCCGATGAAAAGGGTGTGACGGGTCGACGGTCACATGTCTCTAGAAGGCCGTCGTTTATCGTTTCCCGGGTTCCAGCACGTGCTGGATCAGCCGGTCGGAAGCGCCCCGGTATCCTCGATGAGCAGCAGCTTGCCCCCCTCCAGCCGAATGCTTCATTTCCCGATGCGCGGTCGCCGCGGCGGACTTTAGCCGTCGTTCTTGCGATCTGCCCCCTTCACATGACGCGCCGTCCACCCCGAAGCCCAATCCCCAAAAAGCGGCGCCGATGCGATCCCCTAAGGCAGCTCAACGCTCACCCGATAAAACCCCGTTGTCGCCGTATTGGTATGCGTCAATGCCTGAAACGCGTTCGAGCCCGGCACATCCACCTGCATCGGCACCGGCACCCAGGCGCCGCCGATTAGATTCGTTCGGACTTCCAGTGTGTACACCCGTGCCGCCGATCCACTAAACGTCACGTGCACCATCGGCGCATTCGAGATCACGGCAACACGGAAATAATTCGATGGATTCGTGGGAATGGTGTCCGCGATGTATTCCATCAGATTCGAGAACCCATCCCCATCTGAATCCAGCATCGCATCCGCGGGGTTATTCGGATCGAGCCCAAACTGCGCCTCAAACCCATCCGGCATCCCATCCCCATCCGAATCCGAAGTTCCGGCAGTGACGACCACCGGAGTCGAAAACGCGGACGAGTTCCCGTTGGTATCGGTCGCCGTCACGGTGGCCCAGCTCCCCACGGGTATCGATTGGGTCCAGAGGATCGCAATGGGGATCGTCCCATCCGCATCGTTGGTTACCCACACCCGCCCGATAAAGAATCGCCCTTCGCCAAAACCCTGCGGATGCGCCGAGGGCGTATAAAAACATTCGATCAAAAAGGGCTGCGACGCACCGGACGTAAACGTGCCGTACATGTATGTGCTGCCCACATAAACATTGGTCAACAGCGGCGGCCGCTGATTGCGATTCGGTAGCCCATCCTGCTCCGCCGCATAAACCTCTGACGTGCCCAAGCGGACGGCGCGGGCCGCATTCATAAAGATCGAATTTCCAAGCACCCGATTGCGGACCCCACGGGCGACGAATACGCCATTCCAGCCGTTGTGCGCGATCATATTGCCTTCCCCGGAATTTGTTCCGCCCACCCAATTCCCATCTCCGCCGAACAGCAGGACCCCATGAACACTATTGGAAAGAACATTTGTTCCCCACACGCCGATGTGATTCCCCTGAATAAAATTGTCATGGCTCCCGGTTCCGATGACGGCCACGCCATTCGAGGTATTTCCGCCAATCACATTATTCGCGCCGATATACGTAAAGGAGGCATTAGTAATCAACACCCCGTCTCCCAAGTTGGGAATGGGCGACACGCCGTCGTTGCCAATTCGGTTGTTGCGCACAATGTTGTTGAGCGCGCTAGGCGATCCGGAGTTTGCAATCCGCACTCCAAACGCATGATTCCCCGCTATGATGTTCTCGTCGACAAGATTTGCCGGCGCGTTCCGAATGTCGACTCCTCCACCCAGATTAGGGGCCGGTAGATTCGTCGCTGGGCGGCCAATCGTATTCCCGGAGACATAATTATTGCTAGCCAGAGTTCCCGCGATAAGGACTCCTGCCAACAGATTGCCCGCGATGTGATTCCCAGCTGTAGTCAGCCCCACAGTGTTATTCGGCGCATTTGACAACAGGATTCCAGCCCCTTCATTTGTCCCAACCACTGTGAATTCAGCGGAGATCCCGATCCGATTATTACAAATTAGATTTCCCTGCGCTCCCCCTCCCACCATGACAATCCCGTGGCCCTGATTGGCCCCGATAAGATTTCCTTGGTCAAACCACGGCCCGCCAATCTCACCGTTCATCGAATTGGTTACATAAACACCCGGTCCGCCATTCCCAGCCAGATTCGTATCTACCGGAAACCCTGGCCTCCATCCGATCCGATTTCCCCGCAAATACGTCACGCTGGAGTGTCCAATCCATACGCCTCCAGATGCATTCCCGCTGATGTAATTGCGCGAGGTGCCATTTGTCCCAATCCACGTGTTGGTTGAAGAAATGATCTCGACCCCAAACCCCGCATTCGGCCACACATTCGACGCTAACCGATCCAGCCCAATATGGTTCCCCAAAATTTGCGTGTTGCGCGAGGCTATCACTTGAATGCCGGGGCCCTTATTCCCCGCAACGGAATTGTAAAAAATGGGGCTGTAAATGTCGCCGATCCTTGAGGAGTCGTCATACTCCAATCGAATCCCCGCCTCGCGATTGACTAACCGAGGATCATCATCAGTCGGCCGATTCCCCACATCGCACAAATACACACGATTCTCACGCGAGAAGGCCATGTGAATCCCGACCTGGCTTCCCGCAATCCAACTGCGACCGCCGAATTCGCCAATCACATTTCTGAAAGCGTTGGAGAAGCAAATCCCCACACCGCTGTTTGTCGCTAGAAGGCCGAGCGAATTCGTTCCGCATCCAATCATCAGGGATCTCAATCTGTTGCTGCGGGCCCACGTGTCCAACACATTGCTGCTCGCCACCAATGCGCGATCCAGCAAAACACCCGCAGTTGTCGCACCGCCCACCCAATTGGTTGCGTCGAAAGCCCCGATAACACAGTTTGCGGCGCCGCGCAGATGGATCCCGACCTCCATATTCGTACTGATATAACTATGCCAGGGACTAAACCCGGCATAATTGCTGTACATTTCGGTATTCGTCGATTGCAGTAAATAGTACGCTACGGGTCCATCCGCCACGTTGCCACGATCCGAGGAGATATAACTACCGATTACGCACCCGCGGTTCGCTTCGATGCAAATTCCCGCGACCTCATTTGGGGGCACAGGAACATCGTCAGTCAGCGCTGGTCGACCTACGCGATTTCCTTGTATCCAAGTAGAATTACATCCCCTGCCCACATAAATTCCATACCCCAAATTGGCGCCGACAAAATTTCCTCCGTTGGTAAGCGAAAAGCCCACCGTGTTGAAGGTAGAGGTGCGGACGATGCTGATTCCATCTCCATGGTTGGGCGCGGGATTCCCGAAGCGATCGATGCCGATGAAATTGTGGTAAATGGAGTGGCTTCCGCCTCTTTCAATTGTGATTCCATCAATCCCGTTATTACAGATGATATTTCCAATACCTGCAAATGGTCCCCAAATCTCACCGATCTTATTGAACATGCAATTCGATATATAAATCCCGGATCCAACATTTCCCTGAGAAGGCGTGGCCGTCGCATTCGTGAACACGCCAATCAGATTGCCGATCACAATATTCTCCGTCGAACCGCCAAAAAAGGCGATGCCGTGTTCGCCATTTGCGGAAATAATATTCCCGAATCGATGCTCTCCTCCCCACCATGTGTTATTGGTCCCCCCGATTATATTACGATCGGCGGTCGAGAAGAGCGCGATGCCATGGCGTCGGTTGCCCCGCACAATATTGCTGCGCGTCACGCCAATGAAATTACCTTGGATGCGGTTGGTCCGCGCATACGCTCCGAGCTGGATCCCATCAAGCAGATTTCCGGCGATCACGTTGCCCATGCTTCCAGTAGGCCCGCCGATCGTGTTGTTATGTGTATGCTGCATGATGAGCCCGACGCCGTTCCCCATATTCGTAGAGCCGTTATCATCTGTTCCAATAAAGTTGCCCGCGACGAGATTTGAAAACCAGCCCACGATGAGGACACCGGCCAGGCCATTCGATACAATGTGATTGGCGAGATTTGTCGCTCCGCCTCCAACCGTAACGAATTGACAATTTGTCAACAGAAGCCCATATCCTTTGTTGCCAAGAACCGGACTGCCGCCCATGCCGGAACCCACATAATTGCCCATTACGAATGTGTGATACGTCCCCTCAAGAAATATCGCGGCCGAATTTATGTTGGTATCCTCGCACCCAACGATGGCGTTCGCATCGCTCGCGACTTCGCCGCCGATCCAGTTTGAATTGCCTCCTCGCACACAGATTCCGCCATGGCGATTTCCCGCCACGCCACTGTCGTCCAATCGAAAGCCGATTCGATTGCCGCGAATAGAGGAGAAAGAGAGAGTATCGGCAACCACCCCCCACCCATTCGTATGATTGCTGATTCGATTCGTAATAACGTGAACGTCCTGTACATTATATATGTAAATTCCATGATAATTCGGACCGGACCATCCATTTCCGGCCGCGAAATTAACGCCGTCGGGCCGCAAGCCGATGATATTGTTTTTGATTACGTTAGAAGAAGTGAGGTAGTACGCGTAGATACCGTGCCGGCCGCATCCGGCAATCCAGTTTCGCTTGGAATCCTCATCGCCGCCAATCACGTTGTTCGTCGTTTGCCAGCCCACGCCAGAACCTGTAAGCAGAATACCGTGATGCACATTGCTGCGCGAGATGATCATGGACATATCACCGGGCAACACGCCGATATAATTGCCTTGCACGAGATTCTCGGGGCCTCGTATGTGAATCGCCGCGGGATATGTCGGAGATGAGTTCCCGGCAGAAGCCGCGATATAATTGCCGGCGCCGCCTTCCCCAATGATGTTCCCTCTTCCAACAACAACGATCCCGGCATCGTTAACGGTCCGAATAGAACTGTGCGTTGGCTCCAAGCCAATTTTGTTGCCATTGATGACATTATAATTGCCAGTAATCGATATGCCGGAGCCGACATCATAGATATAGTTGTAAGACACGCGATTTGAATGCCCATGGATTTCAACGCCGGCAAAGCCGGCGCCGTATATCGAATTCGATCGCACGATATTATCGTCCCCTCTAAGAAAACAAGGCGAGTAATAAGAGAGAGCGCCGCCAGGGGTTGTGATGTGATTGTGGATGATTGAGCAATTCGAGGCGGCTACGTGAACATCGAGTAAATGAGAGTTTTTAATAGTTGTCGATGAATTTGTGATTCGAACGTATCCATTGGTCAAGTCGGCCACGACGCCATGTGATCCGATATTCACGACGTTGGTGCCGCGCCAGGTATTCGTTTCAACAGAGCAATGATGATGCACATGGAGCGCCATGTACTGAAACCAGTTCCGTAGAAAGGTGACGTAAGACCCGCCGCGAATCTCCGTCATGGGAAGATAGTGACTGTAATAGGTAATGCCATAAAAGTCGTTCGATATAATGGTTGCGTTGTCAAGGACCCTCAAATTCGAGAAATAGAAGGTATTACCGAGGATGGTCGCGAGAACAGAATTGGCAACAACAGACGAATTGGAAAATATATTGTGGTGGATGGTCGAGGTAGTGTTGCTATTTATGGTCACAGGCGAGCTATAGAATCTGCAGTTCTCGATATGAACGGGACCGTTCGCGAATGTCTGCCCATTCAACATCGTCAAATCGCGCAACGTTCCACCCTCAGTAAACGAGAAGCTTCCGTAGAGCTGGACGTTATTGCCATTGTCATCAAAGGTGACATGCTTATAGAACGTGGCTCCACCGCAGGAAATGGTATAAGGGCCCCCGCCTGGGATGTTGAATATGACGGTGTCCGCCGCGGTCGTCGCGATCAGACTGAGCGCTTCGCCGAATCCCGTCATTCCCGCATTTGTATCGTTGCAAAGTACGGAATTGACGACCACCGCGTTCGCCGTCGTCCCGAGTAGCCCAACAACCAAGACGAGCAACCATCGTTTGCAGGAAAGCAGGCCCATTTTGTCCTCCTGACGTTTAACGTAACAGTTGCCCGATCTTTTGGATTATGCAGTTTCAGACATTTTTTTGGACGACAAATTTGCCAGACTTGACGCATAACGCTCTGGATACAAATGGATTGCAAGAATTCTTGAGCTTTGGCGTATTGGTGGTCATTCACGTGTGTCCGCTCTATTTGGGTGACGGTTGAGCGGCGGATGCTCCGCTTTCATACGGGGAGTCACTACTCAGGGCGTTCGCCATATCCTGGCGAGCGCGAAGCGACAGAAGGGGCGCCGAATTGGAGTGCGGTTCTTCGAATTGAGCAGGATTCTGGAATGTCAGAAGAGCCCCTCTTGCGCTCGGGTGGTGGTGGGCAACGGACGCAGCGGGGCCGTCCACGCCGGCACCTCAAAACGCCGATGGAGCTGGTGAGGTGAGCAAAACAGCGGGGTGGCCTTGGGATCCAGGCTCTTTCAGCGGGCGTGAAACGCCTCGTAGGCCAGAAGTTGTTGAGCGGAATCGCTTGTGTGAAGGCGACGCGAGCTTTCCTAGTTAACTCGCTCATCGATCATACTGTTTCGCGCCAATGCGCTGATTGACCTCGAGGACGCTAAACGAGGGCAGCAGGCGATAAGCTATGAAACCCGCAATTCGAACTAGACGCCCCCCCACGCGGCTGGGGTTCCAACGGCAACCGCTTAAATCAAATCGAAGGACGAGCACCCGTTCACAGGCCGCTGCGGTCCATCATTTTTCGGTTTTGCTCAAAAGGATGTGTTCGAGCATAATTTTAGCTGCCCCAAGGGAGCTGGGTTGGGAGAAGGGTTTGAACATAGGCACAAATGTCTGCTGTTACGGGATATGGCTTGCCCAGCCCTCTGGATTTTTGTATACACACATTTTGATATAGCGCTCATCATTCGTCTGGAGTCGCGCCTAAGAACAAGTACAATCGTTTTGAGTGCCTGTGGAATGTTTTCGTTGTAACAAAAGGCGTCAAGATGTCGCGCAATAAGCCCTCCACGAATCGCGCTTTTAGCGTACGAGAGGATGATGGGATGGAGGCGTCGGCTTCAACAATCGAGAATCACCCTCGATCCCAATCGAATCCGTATAACGGCATCATGATGCATGATGCAGAAACGGCATTCGCGTCTGGATCGCATCGGATTCGATCAAGCCGTGATTCCTCCGCGATGGATGAAAACCAACAGGCCCGATTGCATCGCGCGCTGGAATTCATGGAGCGTCACCTCGGCAGTCGTATCGGAGCTCGCGAGATTGCAAATGCGGCCTGCTATAGCGAACGTCACTTTTTGCGCCTTTTTCGACAGATATTTGGCGAATCCCTCTATGAGCACCTTCAACGCGCGCGCATGAATCGAGCGGCGACGCTCCTTTGCTTTGACTCGCTGTCCGTTTCAGAAATCGCGGCCACCGTCGGTTATGACAACCATAGCGCCTTCAGCCGCGCGTTCTTCAAACAATTTCACAAATCGCCCCGAGAATTCCGCGAGCGCACGAGGGAAAAGATGATCCGACGTCCTCCACCGTTCTCCGTTCGCGAAGTTCACATGCCTGCCGTCCGGATTGCATTTCTGCGGCACACCGGGCATCCGGCTGATTCTCTCCCGACCTGGATTCGACTTTTGACGTGGGCCTGGCGACAAGGTCTGCTGCAAAACCCGTCCGTATATCCGATTTCGATATATTTCGACCCCACCGACTGTCCGTCGCATCTAAACCGATGCGATGTTGCGATCACCTTGCCTCATGATTTTACCTTTCGACGGGGACCCGTCGCGATTCGCGAGATCCCCGATGGATTGATTTTGGCCCACGACTTTCGCGGCACCATCAGCGGATTGGAGAAACGCTGGGATTTCTATGTCGAGCAATGGCTGCCTCGATCGCCCTGGCGCCCTCGCGCCGATTATTCGTTCGATATGTTTGATCGCGCATGTTTATCTCCGGCCTTCGTGGCGTCTATCTCCATCAAGCGTTCAACCCTGCTGTCTACAACCCTCTGCATACCTGTAAAACGTCAACCCCAGGATAAGGCAGTTTGCGAATAAGAATAGCCCGGACGGCGTGTATGCGATGTCGATTCATCTCAAGCCTCCGTCGCCGACGCGATCACCAGCGCGGGCCGCTGCCTGAAAGAAGCGGGCGTGGACGGCGTGAAATGGGAGGGCGGCGAAATTCGCGTGCCGCACGTGCGCGCGCTGGTTGAGAACGGCATCCCCGTGCTCGGCCACATCGGTTTACTGCCGCAGAGCATGCGCGCGGCGGCTGGCTCGAGAGCCGGCCCGAATGGATCATCCCCCAAAAAGCCTGTTCGTTCATTCAGCGCACGCGCATCGAGTGGGAGTCCGGCGCGCGCTTCATCTACTGGGAGGCGCTGGCCCCCGGCCGCGTCGCCCGCGGCGAGCGATTTGCCTACAACCATCTGGCCTGGGAGTTGGACTTGCTCGCCGAAGGCAGGCGCATCCTCCGCGAACGCGTCCAGTT
>JANWZO010000023.1 GCA_025054615.1 Kiritimatiellia bacterium | reverse complement strand
GTGCTCACCCTTCTGCAAATCGCGCAAATTTTGACGGACAAGCCGCTGACGTCCATTCTGGCCGGCCTGGGCGTGGGGGGGCGCGCGGGGGCGCGCGCCCCCCCCACCACTCTGAACAGAAGAGGCCCGGTTCGGCGAATAATGTGTTGCGTCATGGAATGGCCCGCAGCGGAAACTGTGGCGCAAAGGTCTCCGCGATTTCGGGCACGTCGAGAAAGAGAAGAATCGCACAGATGACGAAGGCGATCGACGACGTGACTAGAATGCTCGGCGAAGACCAGATTTTCTCGGGATTCATGGCAGGGCTGTTGGGTTGAAAGGCGCTGCGGAAGTAAGCCGCCATCGCGAGGCCCACAAAAGGCATGCCCAGAACCAGCTCCATCCGATACCGCGAAATAAATACTCCGGCGAACATCCCGAACAGGGCGGCATAAACAACGGCGCTCACTAACAGCCGAGGTTCGCTATACCACCGGAATGACTTTCTATAGGCCTCCGCCGCTGGATTTCCTAGACGGCGGAATTCGGCGATTCGCTTGGAGGTCATCAGGAATGCGCCGAGCATCCAGGACGAGAGGAGCGCAGACAACGTCGGCGGTCGGGAGGCCCCGAACGCATACCATCCGATCGCCAACCGGATGGGATTGTTGATGGACTCAGCGAGCGCGTCGACGTACGGAAGATCTTTCAAGCGGACCGGCGGAACGTTGTAGGCAAGGCCCATGAGCCAGAGCAACGCGCAAGAGGCGAAAACGCTGCGTCCGAGCTGCGCGGCAAGGGAAAGGCCCGCCATCCCTAAAGCTGCCCACAGGACCCAGGCTCGGCCGCGGGCAATCCTACCCGAGGGCAGAGGGCGGTATCGCTTGTCCGGGTGATGCGAATCACCTTCGGCGTCGAAGATCTGGTTGATGACGTAATTGCTCGATGCGGTCAGGCAGGCGCAGACAAAGGCCAAAATCGCCGCCGGAGCGAGGTGTCGGGAGTCGGAAACTTCACCGAAGTAAACAGCCAGGAGAACACCGGGCGCAATAAAGACATTCTTGATCCAGGATCCCGGACGCAGGAGCGCGAGATAAGCGTTGAGCGATCTCATATCATCCACACCACAAGGCCTGCGGATGGTCTTCAGGGGTGGGTGGCGCTGCAGATCGCTGCAAGGAAAGGCTGGTTCCGCCGGCTGCGCGCCAATAGGTCCGGGGCTCAGCGCATCTCCTGTCCGCCGTCGACGTTGATCGCCTGGCCGGTCATGTAGCTGGACTGGTCCGATGCGAGGAACACGACGACATTCGCGACATCCTCGTAACGGCATCCCCGGCGCAACGGGACCTGGGCGATGTAGTGAGCGCGAACGTCCTCGATGGTGCGCGCGCCCGGGACCTTACCCGCGCGCAGATACTGCACGAACAGCCCGCGCTCCGGATCTGTCCATAACGGGGACTCGAGGAGATTGCCGGGGCACACCGCGTTGACGCGCACTCCAAAGGGCGCCATTTCCAACGCGACGCTCTGCACCAACCCGATGCCCCCAAATTTGCTGGCCGCGTAGGCAGAGTTTGCGGCACTGCCTTTTTTGCCCGATTTGGAATTGATCTGGATGATCACGCCGGAACGCTGGTCGCGCATGATCCGGCAGGCGTATTTCATCGTCAGAAACTGGCCGAACAAATTGACGTTCATCACCGCCCGCCATTTTTCCGCATCGGCCTCACAGATGGGTTCGGCAATCAGGATCGCGGCATTCGCGATAACCACGTCAACTCGGCTGAATTCGCGCATCGCCTCCGCGAACAAGCGTTCCACGTCTGCCTCCTGCGTGATGTCGCCAGCGACAGCGATCGTGCGCTTTCCCGTCGCCGCAGCGACGGTAGCCGCCGTTGTCTGAACGGCATCTTTTTTGAGGTCGAACAGCGCGACATCGCAACCTTCTTGCGCGAGACGTTCTGCGAGCGCCGCGCCGAGACCTTGCGCGGCTCCCGTGATAACAGCTTTGCGTCCTTCCAGCACGGGCATGGGATCACCTCCGGTCAACCTTGGAAATGGGCCAGCAGCGCCGCTTCCGCTTCACGCGTCCACGCCCCGTCCCGCAGATGGGCCGCGACATCGGGAAATCGGCGGTGCAACTCGGACAGGGGGGTCAGCGGAAGCCCTCGGCAGGAGGGATAGACGATGATTTTGCCGGCGATCGACTGCTTTTCAACGGCTCGAATTCCGTCGATCGCGCCCTCGAGCCCGCTAACTGCAGCGACTGAAAGGTTGGTGTCGAGCGACCCGTCAGTTACTTTTTTCAGCACGATGCGCATGTCTTCAAGAGTGCTTCCGCTCGTGCCGATGAAGTAGGCCTGCTGTTCGACGTACCGATCCAAATTGATCGGATGTGATACCGAAGCCGGAATGCCGGCGAATATGTTGATAATCGCGCGCCGTGCCGCCTGATCGACGGCCTGCGCCACGAGGGCCGGAACCGGCGCCATAAGGGCGATGTAATCGAAGGGGCCATCCGGCGGATCATTCTTTGCATGCCTCGCTTCGAACCCTACGCCGCGTTCCGCCGCGAGCGGCGCCGCCAGCGCGCGGAGCTGTGTCAGGCGTTCATCGCTCATGTCGGTCCCCACAACAGTGATTCCGGGTACGCCCTGGCAAATGTTGCGAATCACGTGCATTGTGCCCATGGGGCCGCCTGCGCCAACGATCAAGATGCGGTCTCCCGGCCGGATTTCCGCGGTGGCTGGGATTGCGGCGTAGCCTTCCTCAGGATTGGCGCCTCGTGTGCCGATGATCCGCACGCCGCCGTAGTGGATTCGGCCCACCGGCGTGACGACGGGCCGGCCGAAGGTTTCGCCGCGCTGGACGATGTTCAAAAGGCCGTTTTTGGCGATCTTCGGGAAAAGCGCCTCGAGCAGGTCGGCGTTGGCTCCGAGAAAGACAACATCGTCCAGCGAGCCGTCCTCGTAGGATTCCACATCGACACGCGTGGTCCGCGCCGAATCAATTGTCGCCGACCGACCGCCCGGCTTTCGGCCCTGCCGCTCGCGAACGACGTATGAGTCCTCAACGCAGGCCCACGGCTCCACCAGCGCAATTGCCGAAGCTGACAGGTGCTCGGACGCCGGGAGCAGCATGGACTCGCCCTCCGGCGACGTGATGACCCGCTCATCCATCAGCACGTATTCCTGCAGCGCGCCCTCGAAGTTGTAGCCAAAGGCCGCGCAGGATTCGGCCGTGCGGAGCCAGCGGTAGTCCGTCTGCACCAGCCGGCGGTCGCCAGGCTTGACGGTTCGCACTTGGTCCCCCACCGCAACGATCCGCACCACGGTCTCATGGCCGGGGACGGTGGGCGCCTCGTTCGGGACATAACTGGGGATCTCGCGGAGAGTTTCCGGCTGCAGGGTCGTGACGACATCGGATTTGCGCGGATGTGCGCTGAACTGCTTGAGCAGTTTGAGGTCAGAAAAGCACAGGCCGGTGACTTCGACCTTTGCCAGAATCTGGTGGGGTCCTGGGCGGGGCACCGGCTTGTCCGGGTTGAGGACGAGTTGGTCGGGGCCGACCAGTTGAACGGCGCGTTGACGATCAGGCAGGATCATGGGTCACCTCAAATTTCCATGCTCTGTAAAAACGGGTCCCGACGGCTTCCATTCTATGGAAAAACAATTCGTATCCGCCTCTGAATTTCTTCCGGGCTATCCGCAGGCCCTACATTTCCAAGTTTGTGCTCATTTGCGGGAGTAAGCAAGCGTCCCATATCGGCAAACCACGAAAGGCGATCTTCGCGGCGGGGCAAGTGCCGATCCGCCCACGGCCCGAGGAAGCCGAGGCCCGCCCACCGCTTGAGCGCCGTATGGGCGTAGAGAATCCGTGCGCCCTTCTGGAAAACCTCCACGAGCGGGCGCAGTTCCTCCGAATCAAATCGATCCACGAATCGCTGGCCATAGCTATTCAGCTCGGTGCCGGCGATCACGATCCAGTGCCGGGACACGGCGAGATCGATAACCTCGTAGAGCCGTCGAAGTCGGTCGTCGCGCACGCCGGGGGTGAAGTTGCGGTCGGGAATAATGTTCAATGCGCTGGCTCCGGTCGATTCATTGAGAGCCATGTATTCGTCCATGGCTTGTTCCCCCGGCGAGCTGCCGTCGAGCCAGGCGACCGTGGGAATGGCCCCGCTGCGCACCGCCCAGGCATTGAATTCGGCCAGTGGCGGGAAGGAGTCTGTCGTGGGAACGACGTACCCGGGCCCGCCCTGCTTCAACGTGCGAGAACGAATGAGGTTGAGCAGGGCAGGGGAATCCGGCAGATCGGTCTCAGACACGGGCGTTCCCAGTTTGGATGTCCAAAAGGCCGCCAGGTCGGAGCCGGAAAAAATTTCCGCGGCGCGCCGGGCGAATGCGAGGACCATGTGGCGTTCGGTTGCGTTGCCGGAAGGGGTCAACGGAAGCACGTCGCGCTCATAATCGATTTGCAATGGGCTGAGGAATTCGTTCACGCGCGAGAGGGCGGCGCGGTTGCGTCGCGCGGATCGTTCTTTCAAATCCCTGAGGAATGCGGCGAGCCGCATCGGCTCCGGCCGCCGGACAAACCCGCACGCCATTTGGTACGCGACCCCGGGCTCGCCCGGCGAGTTGATGACGCGCGTTGAAAATTCCGGAACGAACACCCGGGTCTCCAGACTGACCACCGTCCGCAGGTTGAGCGCCCGCCCGACCTCATGGAATTCATCCGCTCCGTCAAGCGTGTCGAAATCAACAATCCCGGCCACCTCCATGCCGAATCGCTTGGCAAGGAGTGCGATTCTGGCCGGCGAATAGCCGTAGGAATTGAACGAGTGGAACGTGTGGGCGTGCATATTGCCCGGTTGGAATGCGGGGGGAGACGAATCGCAGATGGATGCGGCGGACTGTTCCAGTCGCAACAGGGCCTGTTTGCGCGCGGCAGGGTCCAGTAGATCGAGTCCGTATTCCCAGTCGCTCATTTGAGTCTGCATAGCGGATCACAATTTGATGTTTGATTTTTTTTGTATATGTGGAAAAATTTTTGATATCAAGATAAAAATTTATCGAATCGGAAAAGAACAGAATATGATTCAGCCCGATGTCAGGGAAACAACCCGTCGGCCCCTGTTGGCGATCGAACGGCAACGCGAAATTCTGAATCTATTGTCGGAGCGCGGCAGTGTTCGGGTGACCGAATTGGCCGAGGCCTTCCGCGTCACCGAGGAGACGATCCGGCGCGACCTAGACAAATTGGAACAGGAGGGGCGCGTTGTGCGCAGCCATGGCGGTGCGGTACTCGCCGACGTGAAGGACGTTCCGCACGGCCTACGCGAACTTGCCAACGTGCCGCAGAAGGAGGCCATCGCGCGAGAGGCGGCCCGCCTCGTGGAACCGGGAGACACGATCCTTTTGGATGCCAGTTCGACGGCTTGGTTTCTGGCGAGGCGCCTGCCGAATGTTCCGCTCACAGTCATCACCCATTCGCTGGCAAGTGCCTTGGCTCTGAGTGAACGCGATCAGATTCGCGTGATTTCACCCGGCGGAACGTTGGCTGCTGTGACCATGTCCTTCGTGGGATCTGAATCGCTGGCAGCGCTTCGCAGGTTTCACGCGCGCTGGTTGTTCATGTCGTGCCGCGCATTTGATCCTGCACGAGGGGCATTTGACGCAAACGAGGAGCAGGCAGTGATCCGGCGCACGATGATGGAAATCGCCGATGAACGGGTCCTGATGGTCGATGGCAGCAAGCTCGGCAAACGGGCGCTGTCGTTCATCGCAGGTCCAAACGACTTCGACCGGGTGATCGTGGACAGCGGCACGGACGGGAGGTGGTTGCAGGCGTTGCAGGGGGCAGGGATTCGTCTGATGGTGGCAGAGGTGGGTTCGTAAAAGACGATTGAGCTTAGGCGGTGTGCTGGGCTAATAATTCGCGTATCTCGGCCCGGGCGGCTTGTTAATCCGGAGTACAGGTCATGGCAGCGGCAAAACGCAACATATTCCTGGCGATTGATCTTGGCGCCTCGAACGGGCGCGTGATGGCTGTTGAGATCGGCGGCCGAAAGGTGATTGTCGAAGAAGTTCATCGATTTGCCAACGGCGGTCATCGCATCAACGGGCATTACCACTGGAATACGGTGGGGCTTTTTGCGGAAATCAAAGCCGGGCTGGCAAAGGCGGCGCGGCAGTATGGTTCGAGGATTGTGAGTGCGGGTGTCGATTCGTGGGGCGTCGATTACGGGCTGATCGACCGGCGAGGGGACTTGCTGGGCATTCCCTACCAGTACCGGGATTCGAGGACGAACGGGATGTTGGCCTGGGTCGGCCGGAAGATGCCGCTGAGGCGGATTTATGAAATCACCGGCATCCAGTTCATGTTTTTCAACACGTTGCTGCAGTTGGCCTCAGAAGTGAAGGCAAAATCGCCCGCGCTCGAAGCAGCCGATCGGCTTTTGTTCACGCCGGACCTGATCAATTTCTGGCTCACCGGTGAAGCGGCGAACGAATACACGATTGCCAGCACGAGCCAGCTTTTGGACGCTCGGGCTCGACGTTGGTCGCGTCCTCTGTTGGATGCAATTGGCCTGAACCGCCGTCTCTTCCGAACACTGGTCCAACCCGGCACTCCTCTGGGGCCGCTCCACCCCGATGTCGTGGAAGAGACCGGCCTCAAGGGCATCAAGGTGATTGCCACGGCCAGCCATGACACGGCCTCGGCCGTGGCAGCCGTTCCTGCCGAAGGCAGGGATTTCGTTTATCTGAGTTCCGGAACATGGTCGCTGATGGGCGTCGAGGCCGACCAGCCGGTCATCACGGATGACAGCTACGAGTTCGGCTTCACGAATGAGGGCGGGATTGGGGGCACGATCCGTCTGCTGAAGAACATCTGCGGCATGTGGCTCATTCAGGAGTGCCGTCGCATCTGGCAGCAGAACGGCCAGGAATACTCCTTCGACGAACTGCGCGCCATGGCGCTTGCGGAAAAGCCGTTCACCGCATTCATCGATCCGGACCACCCGGATTTTGCATCGCCTGGCGACATGCCGAAGCGGATCGCGGACTACTGCCGCCGCACGGGGCAATCTGTGCCGGAATCGCCGGGCGCGTTCTCGCGCATCATTTTTGAAAGCCTGGCGCTTCGCTACCGGGAGGTTTTCTCTCAGCTCGAAAAATTGACCGGCCGACACTATCCTGCTCTTCATGTGGTGGGCGGAGGCGTTCACCAAACAGTGCTCAACCAATTTGCCGCGGACGCGCTCCGGCGGCCAGTGATCGCCGGACCCATCGAGGCCACCGCGATGGGCAACGCACTCGTCCAGTGGATGGCCGAAGAGGGGATCCGCGACCGATCAGTCGCGCGGGACCTCGTTCGCGCCTCGGTGGAGTCCCGATCGTGGGAGCCGTCTGATCCCGATCCATGGGATGATGCTTACGAGAGATTTCTGCAGGTCGTCGAGCGTGGACGGCGCCGCTGACCCAATCCGCCAATTCACGGCTGACACCGGCTCCAACGAGCCGTCATAGGTTCTGGATGACCGAAAACACCGCGCGAGCCACATCGGCCATTTTCGAATAATCAAGGCGCTCAGCCGTGTCCTGGCGGGTGTGGTAGGCAAAATTGCGGTAAAACGCTGTGTCCGTGATCATGACGGCCGGTATGCCGTGGGGCCAGTAGCTGCGGTGGTCAGACATGTCAATTCCGGGAATCCATGAAGGCGCTCGAATGGAATAGACAGGCAGGTCGGTCGCGCCACGCATTCTCGATTTGACGGCTTTTACCCATGTGCCATGGGTCCAATGGCCCACGACCGCAATAAAGTTTCCCCGTGATGGGTAGAACAGCCGCAGGAGCGGCAATGGAAATAGTTGCGATCCGGGCTCGTCGAGAAAGTAACCGACCATTTCCAACACGATCGCGCCGCGTGTCGGGATTCGGTCGGTCTCGAGCGCTGCAGCATGCACCACGCTGCCCATCTGGTCGGTCCGGAAAAACGGCGGCTCTTCCAGGGTGTAGGCTACGAATTCCACGTGGGTCGTTGCGCGGTTTTGGGCGGTCAGGCGCGCGACCTCGAGAAGCACCGCAACTCCGCTCGCGTTGTCATCCGCACCCGGCGTGTCCTCCCACGAGTCGTAGTGGGCGCCCACGACAAGCCGGGGACCGGAATCCGGCCGGTGCTTCGCGATGATATTCTTGTATGAAACGCCCCCGACGACGACAGCTTGCCGGATGACCGGCAGACCGATGGACTCAAAGGTGGATTCTATGTAATCCGCCGCGGCGGCAAGGTTTTGTACGTGTCGCCAGGAACGGGGATGACAGGCGCTTGACAAAAATTCAACGTGCGCGCGCAGGCGCCCGGGATCAACCTGTTGCGAGCTTCGCGGGGCGCGCTGCCATGTCGGCTGGGCCAGGAACAGCCACAGAAGGAACAAGCCTGCGGCAATAACAAGCCCGGCGCGGATCAATGCCCATAGTAGATCGTGCATCAATCACTCGTGTCAGGGGTGTAAGGGGGATGAGCGGAGGGCCATCATACGTTCCTGTGACATTCCGCGCGGATGCTGAACTGGCGGGCCAGCTCGCAAATCAACAAACCGGCGTAGTTAAACCTCGGCACCAGATTTTTCGGCGCGGACAACGCGAAAATCGCCCCGCCGTTGTCATGAGACCAGACACGCAAGACAGAGGAATTGCCTTGCACGTCAAAGGGCGAGTCCTCAATCCACCTGCTCAGATCGAGGGACGCGATGCGTCCGGCAAGACTGAAGCCTTCGGCCTTGACGACAGCCTCTTTTGCGGTCCACCAGCGGAAAAACAAACGGCGGGCGATGTCATCCGACAGCCCTGCCAGAGCGCGGTGTTCATCCTCGGAGAAAAAACGGCGGGCGACGGACATCCAGTCAACTTCGCGTCCTGTATCCTCAACATCGACGCCGATTGGCCTATGGGCGAGGGCGATCGCGAAGTGGGAGCGTGAGTGGGAGAGTGAGAAATGCAGCTCACGGCCCCTCTCATGCTTCAACATAGGTTTTCCATGTTCGTTTGCGATGATTTCAAACTCATTCGGCAAAAGCCCCAAATGCCGTGCGAGAATGACGCGGAGCGCCCCTCGGCAAAACTCGAATCGGGCTGAGGCGGATCCCTCTCGATACCGCATTTTACGAAGCTGTTCACCCGGTGTCAGCGTTGCGCCCAAAATGGCCTTAACCCCTGAAAGGTCTTCAAAAGGCGCGTAGTAACAAACGACTTCGTCAGAACCCACAGGCAACAGCAACGGATTCATGACATGAGAAACTCCCTGCATCATAAAAATTTCTGGATATCTGAAAAAGGTTCCGCTCCCACCGGAACGGATCGCATGGGACTGGTTCAAATGATATCATGCTCACTAGTTGATCCAGAGATCATCGCCGATTGAAAACACGTTACACCATGAGCCCGAATGTGGCCGCCCGAATCTTGCGGGACGGAGGGCTCGTTGCGTTTCCTACGGAAACCGTTTACGGGCTGGGTGCGGATGTTTTCAATCCATCCGCGGTGGGGAAAATTTTTACCGCCAAAGGAAGGCCGGCCGACAATCCTCTGATTGTCCACATTTCGAGCCGCTCGCAGCTCGATCGCGTCGCCGCATCGATTCCAGAACACGCAAACCGATTGATGGATGCATTTTGGCCGGGTCCGCTGACGGTAATTCTGCCGCGCCATCCGGCCGTTCCTTACGCTGTGACGGCGGGTCTTGAAACCGTCGGTGTCCGATTCCCCTCGCATCCGCAAGCGCTGGCCTTTTTGCGCGCCGCTCGAACGCCCGTCGCGGCGCCTTCGGCAAACCGTTCGGGCCGGCCCAGCCCCACAACATGGCAGGCCGTTCGCGAGGATCTGGACGGACGAGTCGACTGCATTTTGAAAGGGGCTCCTTCACAAGTTGGACTCGAATCCACCGTCGTCGACTGCACGGGCCGGAGACCCGTAGTGCTGCGGTCGGGAGCGATTCCCGTTGAGTCGCTTCGGTCGGTTGTTCCCCATATTCGGCTTGCGAATGCGCGAGACAAGGCACGCGGCCGAAGCCCGGGCCTGAAACATCGCCATTATGCGCCATCGATTCCCGTTAGAATTCGCACACGCATCCCGAAACAATTGTCCGATAGCGAGGCATGGATTGGGATCGGATCCCCTCCGAAAGGGGGACGACTGGTGAAGGGCTGCCGGGATATCGACGACTACGCTCGCCATGTATTCGAATTTTTTCGAGCGAGCGAAAGAGCTGGCGCAAAGGTGATCTATTGCCAGGCCGTTTCATCAAGGGGGATCGGTCGCGCACTCATGGACCGAATCCGACGTGCCGCGCGCAATGGAATGCTATACGAATCTTGCCGAGCACACTGATCAGCCGGGTCGCACTATTTCCCATCTGGCTAATTGTTATACTAAATCAACCGGATTAGGCTCGGGAAAAAGGATCTCTACAGGCATTTACGAATAATGCGGAGGTTCTTTTTAGCTCGTGCACGCCAAATCCCCGTTCAGTCGCTTTTGGAGGGCGATATACAATTCCCTGCTGATCCAGGCGTCGGTCGCTGCATACGACACCTGGGAGGGCTTCAATCGATGTCTCGCCCAGTTGGAGCGCTGTTCCCGTTTGGAAACTCGAACGCCGAGGACGAGGCCGGCGAGAGAGCGGAGTCCCGTTTGCTTGAAGCCCAGCTTTTTCGCTAGATCGCCGATTTCAGCGAAGCCGCCCGGCTGGAAAGGGTGCAGTTCTCGCAACTTTTTCAGGTCGTCAGCCAAGGCGATACCCGCTTTGATAATGGAAGTGTCGCTTAAAAGTTCAAAGAGAGGCGCTAGGACCTTCAACTTTTTGAGCTGAAAGATCCAAGCTTCCCCTTCGTCCGCAAGTTGCACCAAAGCAGGCGGGTGGGAAACGCCGACCTTGAAAACGGGTTTGGTTTCAGTATCGAACCCCAGTATTTTCGATCGACTGATCGAGCGAATGGCCGACTCGAGTGCGGCATCCGAATCCACGAGATGAATCCGTCCCTTGAAGCTGATGATGGGCAGTGAATTTAGCGCATCTCGGGTGATGGAGATGATCCCCTCTGAGCCCGAATGTCTCGGACCCGCAATCGAACCGAGCGGTAGCAGAAGTTGCTCGAAAGCGCCACGCACGCCATCAATTTACCACATGGAATTTTGAGTTGGTAGTAGCAATTGCAAGTAGTTGGATCATATGAAATTATAACTAATTTTTGCAAAACTGAAAATTTAAGTCAACTCTGCAAAGGTCTTCCTACATCGATTACACTTCCCTGATTACAGAAACTGCGAAGGTTCAAATTGGGCGCCGGCAGCAAAGGCTGTAGCGGATCGAAAAATAGGATCATCAGCCCTTCGTCGTGCGGCAAAAAGAAAGATCCGCCCGGCGGCTGGGCGCCGGGCGGATCGATCGGGGTTGGTGAATCAGCCCTTCTTCGGGCAGTTGCATTCGCCGCTGCACTTGCAGCAAGCGCAAGGTTCGCAGGAGCACGGGTCGCACTTGCAACAGATGCACAATGCCGGCTTTCGCGCCGCGTCATCTGTCGACTCTGCGTCCGAGCCTGCTGCAAATGCCCCCTGAAGAACAACCCCCATGTTCAACAGCATCATCAAAATGAATTTCATGGAATCCTCCGATTCGGGTCGTTTTCTGTTTGGACACGTAAACGGGTTGAAACCCGGTACAACTACTTGTGTCAGGTCAGCGGGCGAATTGGCGGAGGAGCCAGTGGGCCATCCGTTCGCGATTGCGCCGAGGCGTCGGATGGGAAGACCGAATGGGATGGGGCGCCTATTTCGGGCGCTTCGCCCTGAGGAGGTAAAATGGCCGCCGTAGATCCCGCTGGCATTGACTTGCAAGAGCACGCAGACCCCGCGCAGGTTGAATCTCCTAAATCTCGACTGGAAGAAGTATTATCCTGACAGCAACAACCCCCTGCATCTTTGGAAGAGTTCTCGCAACAACAAAGATTTTTCACGGGCAAATCGACCCAACGCACGGGGGCGGCTGCCGCCAGACCAGCCGTGTAAATCGCGATAATAATCCACTGAACGGATTTCAACGAAGGCCTCTAGCTCTGATGATTATATGACACTACACATGCGCCTACGTTCAACGAATTCATCGAAGAGGGTCAGCTTTTGCGAGCTTGCCTGTTGGGGTGACCCGGGGTACGGTCGTGAAGTTCAGGAAGGCGCGCGAGCGCACCTCACGATCGCTTCGCGCCGGATCTGCGACGACGGGAGCAGGCGAACCCCGCCAGGACCGGAAGGTAGCAACGGTAAGCCATCGCGACCCGGGTGTGGCAGACACCCGGCCAGGCGAAAGGCGGGGCAGCGGCGCGCGCTGTTTCCCGTTCCAGAGTTGAGACCTGTTTGAGGTGAGATTGCCGTGCCCGAACCGCAGACGACCCATCACGTAACACTAGCCCGCAAGTATCGGCCGCAGCGCTTCGAAGAGGTGGTCGCGCAAGAGCATGTGACGCGGACGCTTGCCAATGCGGTCCGTTCAGGACGCCTGGCGAACGCCTATCTATTTGTCGGGCCGCGCGGCGT
Organism: Kiritimatiellia bacterium; assembly: GCA_025054615.1. Classification (NCBI taxonomy): domain Bacteria; kingdom Pseudomonadati; phylum Kiritimatiellota; class Kiritimatiellia; species Kiritimatiellia bacterium. Next base: position 24,088 of record JANWZO010000023.1, on the reverse strand, counting down.
GGGCAAAACCACCCTTGCCCGCATTTACGCAAAGGCGATCAATTGTGAGAAGGGGCCGACTGCGGAACCGTGTAACCGGTGCGAGGCCTGCCTTTCGATTTCGGAGGGGCGCTGCCTCGACGTCCTGGAATTCGACGCGGCTTCCAACACGCAGGTCGACCGCGTTCGCGAGATCATCCTCGATAATATCGGATTTCGGCCTGCGCATGTGCGCTACAGGGTCTTCATTGTCGACGAGGTCCATATGCTATCGATCTCGTCGTTCAATGCGTTGCTAAAGACCTTGGAGGAGCCGCCTCCGCATGTGAAATTCGTTTTCGCCACCACCGAGCCCCAGAAAATCCCCCCGACGATTCTTTCCCGATGCCAGCGGTTCGACCTGCGAAGGATCCCGGTCTCCGCGATTTCGCAGACCCTTGAGAAGATTGCGAAGGCGGAGGGGGTAGATCTAGAGCCGGACGCTGCTCTCGCCATCGCGCGCGGCGCGGAAGGGGGGTTGCGAGACGCGGAATCCGTTTTGGACCAGTTGATCTCCTTTTGTGGGAATACGATCCGTGAGTCGGATGTGTTATCCGTATTTGGACTGGTCTCATGGGCGCAGATGCAAAATTTGGTGGACGCAGTCCTTTCCGGCGATGCCGCGGGTATTTTCAGGCTGATCGCGGAGATGGACGCGGCGGGGAAGGATTTGATGCGCGTATCGGTTGAGTTGCTCGACTACATTCGTGACCTGATGGTGGTTTCTTGTACAGGCCGACTGTTGGGCGAGTCGGAGGCCGCGGGCGAAAGTTCTCGGCTGGACCTGATGCGTGCCCAGGCGTCTCGCCTGGACCTCGCACGGCTATCGAGGATCGGCGACATTCTGGTGGAAGTTCAGGCCCAGATGCGTTACTCATTGTCGCGACGCACGTTGCTCGAACTCGCCCTCGTTCGTGCCGCGCGAACCGCCTCCTCAGTTTCCTTGGAGGATGTCCTGGTCGCCCTCGAATCGAGCGGGTCGGAAGCCGAGGGTTCCACAGTCTCGGCGCCTCGTTCGCCGTCCGAAACGCCCCCGACAAACAATTCAACGCCCATGGCATCGGCTCCTGATTCTATAGGGCCCACGCCTGCAGGCCAGACCGAAAGGGTTTCGGCGCTGCCCAAGGAATCCAAGTCGGCGTCATATGGCGCGGATGCAATGGATGACGAAGCATCCCTCCGCCTGTTGTTGGCGAAGTGGCCTACCCTCCTTGATCAACTGGGAGCCGTAAATCCCGCGATTCGCTCCGGGCTGAAGGATGCTCACCCTGTGGCCGTACAGGGCAATCGAGTGCGGATTTCGTTCGATCCGGAGTTCTCTGAGAGTTGTGAACGGGTACGGACGCCTCGAAATCAGGCGCAAATTCAGAAGGCCATCGAGAAGATGTTGCGGCGCCCTGTGATTGTGGAATTTTCGATCGGAGAGCCGCCGGTGGAAACGCCATCCACGCCGCAACCGCAGACCGTGCAGTCGTCACAGGATGCCGCGGTTCGCGTGTCGCGGCTCGAGCTGGTGGATAATCCCGCGGTTCGCCGGACCATTGACCTTTTCAACGGCGACATCGCAGAAATTCGCGAATAAAGGAAACGATCCATGAATGTCATGAAATTGATGAAACAAGCCGCTGAGATGCAGGAAAATATTCGGAAGCTGCAGGAGGATCTCGCAGTCAGGGAATATGCCTTCACCGCCGGTGGGGGATCGGTGACGGCCGTCGCCGGCGGCGATATGACGATCAAGAAAATTGAAATTTCGCCGGCTGCAGTCGATCCGACGGATGTGGAAATGTTGCAGGACGTGATCCTTGCTGCCGTGAATGGAGCCCTGAATGCCGCGCGAGAGTCAGCGGCCGCGGAAATGGCCAAAATTACCGGCGGTTTGAAGATTCCTGGCCTTTAGATCCGCGTGGCGGAGGCGCTGGACCATCTCATTGCGACGCTCACCCGCCTGCCCGGAATTGGCCGACGCTCCGCGGAAAGGATCGCATTCGCTCTTTTGCGAGATCCAGACGGGATGGGCGCTGCGTTGCTTCGCGCTCTTGATCATGCGGTTCAAACTTTGACGCCGTGCCGTCTTTGCGGAAACATCACGGCCCGCGATCAAGATCCCTGTGCCCTTTGCTCCGATCCGCGTCGGGAAAATGGCGTGCTTTGCGTCGTGGAAGAACCCGGCGATATTTTGCTGATGGAGCGGGCGAGGGCCTTCAAGGGCAGGTATCACGCCCTGATGGGCCGGTTGTCCCCCATGCGAGGCGAGAGCCCAAAATCCCTCAGAATTGAGGCGCTTTTAGACCGAGTGCGTCGAGAGGGAATCCGTGAAGTCATCCTGGCGCTGAATTCAGACGTAGAGGGCGATGCGACTGCGTCTTACCTCACCGAGACGCTCCGTTCGATGGGCGTCGCAGTGACCCGCCCTGCGCGTGGAATTCCGGCCGGCAGCGGACTTGCCTACATGGACGCGGTCACGCTGGCCCGCGCGTTGGAACTTCGCCAACCTTGGTAGATCGATGCGCTTGTTCGACCCGATGAAACGCCTGGTCCAATTCGTCCCGCGAAAAGTGCCAGCGGCCAATTTGTTTGTGGGCCTGAATCTCGCCAACACGCTGGTCGCGATGGCGCTCTTTGGGACGCATCAATTATTTGCCCCGGAGCCCGACATGCTATTTCGCATGGGTGCGCTTGTCCCTGCTGCGTTATTCCAGGGCGAATACTGGCGCGCGATTACCTACGGATTCATCCACGTGGGCGCACTGCATCTGGCCTTCAACATGATTGCGCTTTCGCAGGTGGGGCCGGCGATCGAATCCGAGGTTGGCACAGCGCGTTTTTCCGTCGCCTACCTATTGTCGCTGCTCGGCGGCGCAGCCGCGGAATTGCTGGCCAGGGGGCCCGCGTCGGATTTGATTGCTGGAGCGTCGGGGGGCTTATTCGGCCTTGTTGGATTTGGGATTAGTTATTGGCATTTTTACGGAGGTCAGTTTGGCCGAGAACAGCGGGCCTTTTTCCTCAGGTGGGCAGCGTATGGGTTTCTGTTCGGGCTGTTAGTCGGCGCCGCTCACGGTTGTCATTTCGGCGGTCTGCTGGCGGGATCCTTATGCGGGTTCCTCGTGGAGCGAGAACGGCGATATCGCGACATGCTCACCCCGATTTGGGGGGGTCTTTCGGCGCTTTTGGGACTGGCGTCCGCTCTGTCATTCGCACTGATGGCCACTCGGTCATTCTAGCATGCTCGATTTCGCGGCTGACAGCCCTTCCTCGGCCACTGATTCGCATGAACGGCGACCGCGAGCAACCGTGAGATCGAGGAAGCTGACTGTCCGAAAGCCTCATTGCTTAACCAACTATTGGTCCATCCCGACTCTCGCCCAACGATCGCACGTTTCAGAAGTGCGGTTAAAGGCGCGATTAGGCGTGCAAATGGAACGACTGAAGCCGGCCCCGTACTTCATGAACACTGAGATGATCCGGCTTGCCGCACCCCACAAAAATCCCGGCCTAGCCGGACGTCGACCTTTTAAAAAATTTTGACGTTCTGTGCTCGCTCAAATCCGTTTTTTCTCCGGATAAATTATCGGGGATGATATTTCACTCGATAAAGCCAAAGCGGTGCATCCCCACCTGTCACTCGGAATTCGATATTGCAGCTCTGGCTGTTGGTGAACTCAAGATCCAGCGTTTGTAAATCGCCGGCAGACCCGGCCACAGGTGGGATCTCAGCTCGCGCAAGTTCCTCCGGAGAATTCAAGAGATGAAGGCTAAACCAGCCCCATGTTTTTCGAACCGACCTTCGCGGAGTTTCGGCGACGTACTCGAGCGTGAACGAATAAACGCCGGGGTCCAGTCGCCAAAATCGGCCATGCGAGAGATTGATGGGCGCTCGGGAACCATCGCCTTCCCAATAGCGCACCGGAAGATCGCCGCGCATTAGATCCATTCCGCCGTGCCGTGCAGACCCATGGATCAGGCGATGGCGGGCAAACTCAAGTACCTCTTGGTTCGCGCGTGTATCGAATCCACGAGACAACACCGCGTAACGGCCGTTGGAAAAACGAACGCCAAGGACTCCGGACTGAAGTTCGGACCAGACACGACCGCCGTCGAGTTTTGGGAGGTCGCCTAGGGCGGCAAAGACATGGTCATAAGGTTTGGGACGGCTCGGGATATGCCACACCATCAGGTCTCGGCGGTTGCCGCAAAAAGCGACGAGCTCATCGCTGGTGATGAGTACGCCATCTTTCGGGATGTGTTTCGCCGCTGCCAGAATCGACATGGCGCGCTCATTAATAAGGTAATAAAAGTGGCGGCTTTTGCCTCCGCCCCAAAGAAACCCGCTTTCGAGGTGGACGAGGATGGTCACCCCCGCGAGCCATAGGGGCGGGAACCATGGGGAGATGCGATACTTTATTGGCGGATCGCTGGAGTTTTTTGTTTTCGAAAGAGCTTCGAGCAATCCCACGGCCATCGTAGAGACGACCGACGCCCCGTAATGCGAGCCCAGGCCGTACTGGGATGGCCATTTGCTGGCGAGGCTGACAGCCAACGCAAATGACGGGTAAAAGAGCGCTGTAAAAAATCTTTTCCCAGCGACTAAAAGCGGAGTCGCCACGAGTGCGATTGCGCGTATACGAGCGGCGACGGCTTGCCTGGAATAATCACCCAGGTCAACTAAACTTGGAATTTCCGCAGTTCGCTTCTCAAAGATCGAAATACCGGCCAACGTGGGATAGATCACGAAGATCGCCAGGAACCCGTAGAGGATGCTCATGGCAAGCATCAGCCACCGATCCCGCCGACGGTCCCTCAGCGCGGCATGCAGGAGGAGAGGCAAGATGACCAAAAAAGCATCTTCCCGGATGCCCAGGGTGAGCGCGAGAAGGGGCCACGCGCAATTCGAGCGGAATTTCAGCGCCGCATACAGGGCTGGAACCAGAAGCAGATACAGAGCTACGCCATGAAATTGATGCACAAGGAGAGCCTGAACGAATCGATAGGCCGCATAAAAAAACGCGAGTGCGGCCGTCCAAGACGGTTCAAAACCGAGTTTGCGGGCCGTTGTTACGAGGATAAGCGTGCCGACGGCGGAACAGGCCCACTGCAACACCACGAGCAAAATCGGATGATCCACAATTCGAAATGCAAATCCCAGAAGCCCCACGGTGTAGGACAGATGAATTCGGAGATAGGAACCATCGATCAGATAGCGAAATGGCTCCCCGTGGGCGGTGTTCCACATCATGTTGAGGTAGATCCCGTAATCGCTAAGCCGGTTTCTCTGCCAGCTATAGGCGCAAAATCCAGCGATCAGGGTGCCTGCCAGGGATGCGACGGCCGCGACAAGCAAGATGCCGGTGAAGACTCGCTTCCACCATGGGACTAAAAGCACGACCATTGAAATGTGATCCGCCTACAGGCTGGGATCGGTTAAGTTACAAAAGAGAAGAGCCGGATTTTAGGGGATCTCCCCGCAAGAGTCATTTCAGATTTCTCCGAAAACAAATCCGCGCGAGAAAGACCAAGACAGGAATCCGATAAAGTCAGTTTCCCCCAGCCAGAATGGTTTTTGCATCAGGTGATGCCGATTTTGCCAGGTTGAACGTTCGATGATGAGAAGTAGGATCCCCAAGATTCATAATCTGCTGTGCCTGTTTTCGGTGCATGCCCTGAAGTCTTCACGCCTCATGCATCTGGCGCCTACCCAAACAGATCCAACTGACTGGCGAACTCACTCGGCGCTGCCGGCAAAATCAAATCGGGGCCATTATTTGACGTAGAATTGACCCGCGTGCCTACCGGATAGGCTTCTAGGTCCGGTACAGCAATTTCATCCAAAAAATCGGTCCACTCATTGCTTGTCCACTCGACACGGGAGAGCCAGCCCTCCAGATCCATTTCCCTCAAAAAAAGAGGCATGCGATGGTGGATAGGTCGAACGGGCCCGATAGCTTCTGTGGTGAGAATCGTGCAAGAGTATGCGATTGAATGAGGTCCAGAATGTTCAGCTTCTCGTTCCCAAAGCCCGGCAATCAACAGCGGAGTTCGGCTCTTTTGCCGGAAGAACCACGGCTGCCGTTTTGCTGACAAAGCGGGCGCCCATTCATAAAAACCGTCGGCTACAATCACACAACGCCGTGCGCGCGCCGCATGACGAAATGCCGGCTTCTGAAAAACGGTTTCGACCCGTGCATTGAAAAGGACGCCACCAGGCGAAATTCCTTGCGACTTTGGTTTGATCAGTCCCCACCGTACCCAACGGAGGATGTCACGATCCTCGTTGAGAACCGCCGGTACGGGCTGGGTCGGCGACACGTTGTAGCTCGGCGCCTGCTCCCCCTCCACGCGAGAGGCCCTCACGGCCTGTGCCAATTGTTCAGCAGTAGAGGAGACAACCAGTCGACCGCACACGTCGAACGTCTCAACTGGACAGTGATTCCGTGTAGTTGGCCTCGACGGCCGGCCAGTTCACGATATTCCAAACCGCGGCGACATATTCGGCACGTCGATTTTGGTACTTGAGGTAATAGGCGTGCTCCCAAACGTCGATGCCAAAAAGCGGTTTTCGGCCGAACATCAGCGGGCTGTCCTGGTTGGGAAGCGACTCCACGACGAGCCGATTTTCCGAATCGAGCGAGAGCCAGGCCCACCCGCTGCCGAACACGGAAAGCGCCGCTCGTGTCAACGCGTCTTTGAAGGCTTCGAATCCGCCTAACTGCGATTCGATCGCTTCCATCAGGGCGCCGCCTGGGAGACCCCCGCCGGATGGCGAAAGGGTTTTCCAGAACAACGTGTGATTTGCGTGACCCCCGCCATTGTTCCGCACGGCCGTCCGGATGTCATCCGGCAACTCATCGAGGTTTTGCAACAAATCCTCGAGGGAGCGACCGGCAAGGTGAGGATATTGAGAAATCGCGCGATTCAAATTGTTGACGTACGCCGCGTGATGTTTGCCGTAGTGAATCGACATGGTCATGGCGTCAATGTGGGGTTCCAACGCCTCGGGCGGATAGGGAAGGGGGCCCAGCGAAAAGGGTCCCGGAGGCGTGGGTGGAGGCGCTGGAGGAACCAACGGTGTTCCGTCGGTCTGCGCGACGGCCCTCGGTGATCGTAATGCGGCAACCGCAGCTAACGCGCCAAAGGTCGCCGCTCGAATGGCTTCTCGTCGGGTCATGCTCATGGCAGCAATCCTTTCAGTAATGAAAAGTATATCCCTCCATTCGGTCAGATGCGAGGTCTATAAGGGAAAACCTGATTTTTTCGATGTCGGTTGACGGGGATCATCGCCTGCGTTACACATGCCGTCTTGATTTGGCCGGACGTAACCAATCCGGCAACACAGCTTGAATACAGGACAGGAGAAAAGTCATGGCAATTAAAGTCGGCATCAATGGATTTGGCCGCATAGGCCGCATGGTCTTTCAAGCCATTTGTGATCAAGGGCTTCTCGGGAAGGAAATTGACGTCGTGGCCGTGGTCGATATTTCGACAGACGCGGAGTATTTCGCCTACCAGATGAAGTACGACTCGGTCCATGGCAAGTTCAAGCATGCTCTCTCGACCGAGAAAAGCGACCCGGCGAAAGAAGAGGCCGATATTTTGGTGGTGAATGGCCACAAAATTCGATGCCTTCTGGCCTCCAAGTCACCCGACCAGCTACCGTGGGGCCAGCTTGGAGTCGACTATGTCATCGAATCTACGGGTCTGTTCACGGATTCCGAGAAGGCCAAGGGGCATATTACCGCCGGCGCGAAGAAGGTCATCATCACTGCTCCAGCCAAGGGAGATGTCAAAACATTCGTGGTCGGCGTAAACCACGAAGAGTACGACAGTTCGAAGCACCATATTGTCTCCAACGCGTCCTGCACGACGAACTGTCTGGCGCCAATCGTGCACGTGATCCTCAAGGAAGGCATCGGGATTGAGACCGGTCTGATGACCACTATCCATGCCTACACCGCCACGCAGAAAGTCGTGGACGGCCCGTCGAAGAAAGACTGGCGAGGCGGCCGGGCCGCGGCGATCAATATTATTCCTTCCACCACCGGTGCGGCCAAGGCGGTCGGGGAGGTCTTGCCGGCCACCAAAGGCAAATTGACCGGCATGGCTTTCCGAGTGCCCGTGTCGAATGTCTCGGTTGTGGATTTGACCTTTCGGTCGGCTCGCGACACGTCGATCGAGGAAATCGATGCCGCCATCAAAAAGGCCTCCGAGACCTATCTCAAGGGGATCTTAGGTGTTACGGATGAGGAACTGGTCTCGACCGATTTCATTCACGATGAGCGGTCGTCGATCTACGATTCCCTCGCGACCCTCCAGAACAATCTCAAGGGAGAAAAACGGTTCTTCAAAGTTGTGTCGTGGTACGACAACGAATGGGGTTATTCGAACCGCGTCGTGGATCTGCTTCGCCACATGGCCAAAGTAGACGCTAAGTGAACCTAGCGGCTTGCTGCTGCGCCTTGCGCGGTCAGCCGGGAGAACCTGACCCATGAATAAGCTTACGATCGCTGACGTCGATCTGAAAGGCAAGCGGGTGCTTGTCCGGGTGGATTTCAACGTGCCTGTCGAAAATGGGCGCGTCGTTGATGACACGCGGATCCGTGCGGCCCTGCCCACGATCAAATATATCTTGGACCACGGGGCGTCCGTCATCTTGATGAGCCATCTGGGCCGTCCGAAGGGCAAAGGCTACGAGGCGGAATTCAGCCTGAAACCCGTGGCAGATCATCTTTCCGAACTGCTGCATCGCCCCGTGCTCTTCGCGCCGGACTGCGTGGGGCCGGAAGTGAAAGCCATGGCCGAATCCCTCCATCGACAGCAGCAGATTCTCCTGCTCGAAAACCTACGCTTTCACAAAGAGGAAGAGGGGAAGGTCAAGGTTGCCGATGACGCTCCCGAAGAGGTCAAAAAGGCAGCCAAGGCGGAGATGAAGAAGAAGCAGGAAGAGTTTGCCCGACAGCTTGCCGAGCTCGGCGACCTTTATGTCAACGATGCGTTTGGCACGGCGCACCGCGCTCACGCGTCGACCGCGGTGATCTGCAAATTCTTCAAGACGAATGTTGCCGGATTCCTGATGGAGCGCGAGGTCCGATATCTGGGCCGGGCGCTCGCCAGTCCCGAGCGGCCATTTGTCGCAATTTTAGGCGGCGCAAAAGTCAGCGACAAGGTGAATGTCATTACCAACCTCTTGAACAAGGTCGATTCGCTCCTGATCGGTGGGGCGATGGCCTACACGTTCTATCGGGCCAAGGGAATTCCCACGGGCAAGTCGCTGGTGGAAGAGGACAAGGTGGCCCTAGCGGCTGATATCTTGAAGCAGGCCGAATCAAAAGGCGTCAGGCTGCTGCTCCCGATCGACCATGTGATTGCCGACCGGTTTGCCGCGGACGCCGCAACGAAAGTTGTTGGCGAGGGCGGCATCGAGGAAAACTGGATGGCGCTCGATATCGGACCCCAGACGGCGGACCTCTTCGCCAGGGAAATCTCCCGCGCGAAAACTGTCGTTTGGAACGGACCGATGGGTTGTTTTGAAATGGAACCTTTTGCGGCCGGAACAATGGCCGTGGCCCGCGCCATCGCTAATACACCATGCCTGAGTATTATCGGTGGCGGAGACAGCGTGGCGGCGGTCAACAAGAGCGGTTTGGCAGACAAGATGAGCCACATTAGCACTGGCGGCGGCGCCAGCCTTGAATTTCTGGAAGGCAAAGCCCTTCCGGGCGTCGTCGCTCTGACCGACAAGCCCTAATCATTTGGTATCAGACCCCGGTCCTTTCAGAATCGGAGCTCGCTCTTATGCGAAAGCCCATCGTGGCAGGCAATTGGAAAATGAATAAGACCGTGGCCGAGGCGGTTGATCTCGCAACTGCAATCCGGCGCGAGTTGGGCAACTGCATCGAAGTTGATGTCATCTTGTGTCCGCCCTTTACCGCGCTGAAAGCCGTGAGCGAGGCCATCTCCGGAAGCCACCTCGATCTGGGCGCCCAGAACATGCATTGGGAGCGGAACGGCGCATACACCGGGGAAATTTCGGCCGAAATGCTGCGCGAACTCTATTGCCATTACGTTATTTTAGGGCACAGTGAGCGTCGCCAATATTTCTGCGAAACGGATGAGATGATCAACAAGAAGGTCAAGGCGGCGCACGCGGCCAATCTTAAGCCGATTGTCTGTGTGGGAGAGACGTTGCAGGAACGCGAGGAGGGAAAGACCGAGGAGGTGGTTGCTAGGCAGGTGCGCGGCAGCCTGGCCGGTTTGAGCCCACGGGAGCTGGTTGAGACAATCATAGCGTATGAGCCTGTTTGGGCCATCGGAACCGGCAAGACGGCCACGCCGCAACAGGCTCAAGAGGTTCATGCGTTTATCCGGCGGTTGGTACGTGATATGGCCGATCAAACCGTAGCGAACTCCGTGCGGATTCAGTACGGCGGGAGCGTCAAGCCGTCGAATGCCCGCGAGCTGTTCAGCCAGCCAGATATTGATGGCGGGTTGATCGGGGGCGCCTCACTCGACGCTCGCTCGTTTGTTGAAATTGTTCGCGGCGCGATGTAAGGAGGTAGTGTTCAGTCCATGGGCATTCTGCGAGTTCTTCTGATTCTGGTAGAGGTGGTCACCTGTTTTCTGCTAATCGCCGTCATCCTGATTCAAAAGTCCAAAAGTGAAGGCCTCGGCTTGGCGTTTGGAGCAGGGGTGGGTGAAACCTTGTTTGGGTCGCGCGCGGGGAACGTGCTGACCAAAATTACGGTGACGTTGGGCCTGATTTTTTTGGCAAATACTGCTCTGCTTGGGATGGTCTTTACGCAACGATCCGAACGTTCATTGATCGACGAACGATTTGGAACGGTCCAGCCGCCGATCGCCCCAGTGGGGGCAGAAGAGCCCGTTGCGCCGGGTGAAACACCGCCCGCCCCTCAAACCACTCTGATGCCAGGACCGGATACCGCGCAGCCGGAAACGGCCGAGCCGATCCCTTCGGCCGAACAGGCGGTTCCCGAAGCTCCCGCGGAGCCGGAGACAGTATCCCCCTGAAAGAATTGGGGAATTATCTACGACAGAGTTGAGCGTTGGCGATCTGACCGACCAGAGTCGAATTTAGCATCCAATAATTTTTGATTCCTTGGCGGGTGCGAAGCCTCTCACGAAAACGATCCCTACGACTCATTTATCTAGGCGTTGATGTGGATCTGAAGTAAGCGAGTTGTGGCGTTGCCTCGGCGGCCACACAAACCCGCCATGCGGCAGATGGGACAGCGGTTGGTGCGATCTCCCAAATGATCCATTTGAACCGGCTCGTCGCGGGGCCCGTTTCTTCCAATCGCTCGTTGAAAACCCAGTCATCCGCATGTCGGCGGAAGACGTTGGATGCCGTTCCGTGGATGTACAAGTCGACGACGAGTTCATTCGCTATATGCGCGGCCCTTTCAAGCTGATCCAGCGACGTTTCGGCCCGCCGGATGGTAGAAAGTGTTTGGACCATCACAGCGGTAAGCAGGGCGACAATCCCCAGTGCAACCATCACTTCGACGTACGTAAATCCGCGGGCCGCGGCGTAAAACTGTGTGCCCTTGCTCCGGGTTCGCCGCATCTCCACCGTCATGGTCCCCCGAGGTAGGCGCGCCGCACGTCCGGATCACGGGCAAGTTCAGAGGCGGGACCGGCATGGGTGATCCGGCCGGTTTGCAAAACATACGCCCGCTCAGCGAGACGCAGAGCGTGCCAAGCATTTTGTTCGACCAGCAGGATCGTTTTGCCCACGCGGTGCAGGGTTTGAAGGGTCTCGAAGAGCGACTCGACCAGCACCGGCGCCAGACCGAGAGTCGGTTCGTCCAGAAGAAGCAGCGCCGGGTCCTGCATGAGGGCCCGTCCAATGGCCAGCATCTGCTGCTCTCCGCCAGAAAGAGTGCCTCCCTCCTGCCGGCGCCTCTCGGCGAGGCGGGGGAAGAGTTCGAAAACCTCCGACTTCCGGCGGGCGATCACGGACTTATCCCTCTCTAGATAGGCGCCCAGATCGAGGTTTTCTTCCACGGTCAGTTTGGGGAAGATCCGGCGGCCCTCGGGCGAGTGGCCAATGCCGAGAGCGGCGATCGCGTGCGGTTTCAGGGACTGAATTTCAGCGCCCTTGAAGCGGATGGAACCGGATTTGGGGTGAACCAGACCGGAAATGCAGCGCAAACAGGTGCTCTTTCCGGCCCCGTTCGAGCCGATCAGGGTGACGATTTCGCCTTCGCGGACCTCGAGGGATACACCCTTAAGCGCATGGATATGCCCGTAAAACGCGTGGACATCCCGCAGCTCGAGCAGTGTCGACGCCCGATTGATCTGGGCTGATGCTTCCCTGGTTTCAGGTCCGTTCAATGGATTCCTCCAGCGCGCCCTTTCCGAGGTAAGCCTCAATGACAGCGGGGCTTCTCCTGACCTCATCAGGCGTGCCTTCCGCGATTTTTTTCCCGTAGTCCAACACGACGATTCGGTCCGAAATGCCCATCACCACATCCATATGGTGCTCAATGAGCAGTATTGTCAGACCGAGTTCATTGCGAAGTTTTTGAATCAGACGTTTGATATCATCCGTTTCAGTGGGGTTCATACCGGCCGCTGGCTCGTCGAGGAGAAGGAGTTTGGGATTGAGGGCCAGCGCACGGGCGATTTCCAGACGCCGCTGTTCGCCGTAGGGAAGGTTTCTGGCCAGTTCGTCGGCGCGGTGAGCAAGACCCATGTATTCCAGGACTTCCTGAGCGCGACGGCGCGCCTCGCGTTCGGCGCGATAGAAACGGGGACTTCGCAAAAGCGCATCCAAATACGTGTAATGAATGTGGGGGTGCTGACCGACCAGCACGTTTTCAAAAACCGTCATTGCGCCGAACAGGCGAATGTTCTGGAAAGTCCGGGCAACACCGCGAGCCGCGATGCGTTCGGGCGCAAGATGAGAGAGGCGACGGCCTTGAAACATCACCCGGCCTCCGTCGGGCTGATACATGCCGGTTAGCACATTGAACAACGTGGTCTTGCCTGCCCCGTTGGGTCCGATGATCGAAAAAATCTCATGAGGCTCGACAGCGAACGAAACCTCATTCACGGCGACAAGGCCGCCGAATCTTTTCGTCACCCTTTCGACCGAAAGGATCATGGCGCGCCAGGCGGTGTCCGCGGTGATTCGGTTTCCCGCTCGGCCTGTTCTTCCAGAAGATGCCGCGTTTCGGGAATAAGGCCGCTGGGTCGGAACATCATCATCAGAACGAGGATAACGCCGAAGATCATCCGCTCGTATTTCGCAGGCTCGACCTGGTCGGAGAGCGAAGCAAAATCGAAGGAAAACAGCCCGAGATTCAGGACGTATCCGCTCTGGCGGAGGCGAACTAGAAACTCCGACAGACTTTTCAACAATTCAATGTTCAACAGCGTGACGGCCATGGCGCCGATCAGCGCCCCGCGAATGGAACCCATCCCGCCGAGGATGACCATGGCGAGGATCGTGATGGATTGCAGGAGCGTGAAGGATTCCGGGCTAACAAACAGTTGTTTGGCGGAGAAGATTGCGCCCATCACGCCGGAAAACGCGGCACCGGTGGCAAACGCCTGCAACTTGGTGCGCGTGGGCGAAATGCCGACGGCTCGCGCGGCAAGCTCATCCTCCCGAATGGCCACCCAGGCGCGGCCAAATCGTGAACGGTCCAGCCGAAGGTTGACCAGGACGACAATCCCGATCACGGCCAGAACAAGAAGATAGAAGAAAATCGCATAACCGACGGCAGGGCTACCTTCCAGGCCCGCAGCGTTGAGGAGCGACTCAATCCATCCGATCGGCGGCCGCTCGATGGGCGTGATGCCCTGCGGGCCATTGGTGATATTGACAGGCTGATCGAGATTGTTGGCGAGTACGCGGACCGTTTGCCCGAGCCCCAGCGTCACAATCGCGAGGTAATCGCCACGAAGGCGGAGAGCTGGTAGGCCGATGAGCGTTCCCAGCAGAGCGGCAGCTACGACCGCGAGCGCGCAGAAAATGTAGAAATAAGGCCAGCCGGGGAGCGGAAAATTACCCACCATGAAGTTTGACGCCTGCGCCGATCCGAAAATGGCCCATGTGTATGCCCCAATGGCAAAGAAGGCCGCGTAACCCAGATCCAGGAGGCCGGCCATACCTACGACGATGTTCAGCCCCAGCGCCATCGCCGCGAAAATGCCCATTTGGGTGAATAATTCGAACAGGAAGGTGTTTTGGATTCCCGCGTAGGGAATCGCGATGAGCAGGAGACCGAGCGCGGCAGCGAACCGCGCCTTCAAGTGGGTTCTCATGCTCAGGCAAGCAAAGAGAACGCCCAGTGCGGAAAGAAGGGCCCATGGATTCCGCGGCGAATAAGCCAGCGCCGTTCCGCTGAAAATCGCCGCCGCCAACAGGGCGGAAATTTTCAATCGGTCTTTCATGGTTGGTACAGGCCCACGGCGGATTGGCAATCGCCGATTGCCAACGACCGCTTTCGCATGACTTCGATGGCAAGCTCCCTTATGCCTTCGGCGACATGCCGCGCTTTGACTCTCTCGCCGTCCTCATTCATGTGACACCAGTCCTTGAACATGGATTCATCGAGTTGTTTCAGATCGAGAGGCAGCCAAAGGGCGCCATGTCGAGCGGCCAGCGACTCGAGCACCGAGCGGTTTTTTTCAAAGGCCAGGGCGAATGCATCGAAGTAACGCCCGAACAACGGGTCTTTGCGAAATTTGGGTTCCGGGGCCCAAACGAACGGAAAGATTACCGGCTGGGCGCCATCGAGTCGGATCAATTTGAGGAGAAAATCGACATTGCGCTCAAATCCTTCCGGTTCGGTTTGTCGGACGCGTTCAAGGGCATCTCTCGGATCGATGGTCGTGATGTCCGATCGCCCGAGCTGGTGATCCAACGACACACGTTGCAGCCATAGAGCGTAGAGCCATTTCACAGTGTGGCTGCGCAACCAGATGCGCTCGTGGGGCCGCGCCGCTATCGCACCGGTTTGCCAGCCGAGCGTGTAATGGGTGTATTCTGGGTCATAGTCCTCAAAAAACAGGGCATTTGCATCATTTCCGCCAAGGTGCATCACGACGATGTGGGCCCCGAGGTGCCGATTTCGGAAAACATAGTGAGCGAGCAGATCCGCGCTGTTGGCGCCGTTGAGCCCTGCATTGATGACCTCGACAGAGAGCCCCGTGAGCGTCTCGAGTTTTTTCTCCAATTGCGCCGGCCATGCATCCTCCGGCCGCCTCACGTACGGAAAGGAGGCGGTGGTCGAACCTCCGATGCAGAGCACGCGGAGAACGCCCGCCGGGGGACTTTCCGCGATCTCCGGGCCGCGGTGGCCGCGGGAATTGAATTGTTTCACGCCGAACGCCTTCAGTCCGGGGCGAAATGTGTAAAACAAGTAGGGATGCGAAACGAAGAAACCCGCCTCCGCTGGGCCGTCTTCATTCAGGAGGGCTTCGACCACTTTCCTCCCTGATTCGGGGGCAAACCGGGGATACAGCCATCCCATCATCCGGTCTGCGAGAACGCAGGCAGCGATCGCCAGCGCGAGAATGGCGATTCCGAAGACCAAACGCTTGAATGGCCCGATTCGGCGTAAGGATGAGTCCTCCGGGACATTCATACTTTTTCTCCCTGGACCTTTCCGAGGAGACCTTGCGGACGAAATAGAAGAAGCAGAACCAAGATCAAAAACGTGAATACATCCTTGTATTCATTGCCCATCGCCCCTTGGGTGATAAACAGCAAATAAGTGGCCCCCATGGTTTCAAGAACACCCAGGACGAGTCCGCCCAGCATCGCACCATAGATGTTCCCGATGCCTCCGAGGACGGCTGCAGTGAACGCCTTGACGCCGGGGACAAACCCGATGAACGGGTTGATCTGGGAATATAAGAGTCCAAAGAGGACTCCTGCGGCGCCGCCGAGAGCGCCACCAATCAGAAAGGTCTTGGCGATGATGCGGTCCGGATCGATCCCCATCAGACTGGCCGTCTGGGCGTCCTGAGCCACTGCACGGATCGCCCGACCAAGCCGCGTCCGCCGCACCAGGTGGTCAAGCCCGAGCAGCATGGCCATCGTCACCACAATAACCAGGATCGATTTATTCTGAATGGACATTCCGAGCGGCAGCTCATGAAGCGCCTCGAGCCGGCTGTCCGCCGGATAATTCATGAAAAACTCCCCATGCCACAAACCTTCAATGAGGCGAACCAAATCCTGTAGGAAAAAGGAAACACCGATGGCGGTGATCAAGGGCACAAGACGGTTCGAGCTGCCCCGTTTGCGAAGCGGCCGGTAAGCGAGCCGTTCGATTGCGACGGCGAGCCCGCCGGATACAGCAGAGGCCGTCGCCACTGCGATCATCGCTAGAGCGTACGGGTTTTCGACATGGGGCCCCAGGTAACGGTAGACCTCGACGCCCGTCACGGCCCCGACCATGAAGACCTCGGCGTGCGCGAAGTTGATCAGGCCGAGGACGCCGTAGACCATCGTGTAACCGAGGGCAATCATCGCGTAAACGCAGCCGAGCAGCAATCCCTCGAGCACGACGCTGGGTAAAAGCGCAATCAGAGCCTCTGTCACGACCTGCCTCTCAAAACAGCGTCTTTTACATTGATTTTAATGGCTGGAAAAGCGGGGGAGTCATCGCGCCCGTTCAGATTCTCGGGGCCTCGCCACCGACGTCAGGACCTTCCGAGGGGCTCTTCGTCAGATCCGGCCATTCATTTATCACCGTACCCTCCCACATGGGGGTCCGGGCAAAGAACGCAGAGCGCCCGATCATGTGAGCAGCGACAGGCGCTGTGATTAGGAAGAAAAGAATGATCAAAAGCGCGCGCGTGGTCACGCCGAGATCTCCGAAGTGAATGGCCACCGCCATCATGACGCAGATCACCCCCACCGTTCCCACCTTGCTCGCAGCATGCATGCGCGTATAGAGATCAGGCATTCGGAACACGCCGAGAGCGGCGAGGAACATGAACACGCTGCCCACCGTCATGAAAAATGCCGTAAGCAAGTCCTTCATGGGGGACCTCCCCTCCGGATGTATAGCGCCAAGGCAACGGTGCCCAAAAAGGCAAGAAGGGCGAGGGCGATGCCCGCGGACAGGAACACCTGCTGGCCTGTATCGATCGCGTAGAGGGCAATCAACCCCACAGCTACCGTCGTCAGTAGATCCACAGCTACCGCGCGGTCAGCAAGCGAGGGGCCGCGGATGACACGGTAGAGGGCAAGCAGCATAGCGAGGCACAAAAGGCCCATCATCGCTTGCGCGAGCGGGGAAAGCCACGAGCTCATCTCAACAGCTCCAATAAACGCTTCTCCAACCCATCACGAATCTCGCGCCGGATTTCATCGGGACGCTCCGCGAACATCGCGTGAATATAAAGCGTCTTTCGGTCAGGGGAGACATCGAGACTCAAGGTGCCCGGCGTGAGCGAGATCAGGTTGGCGAGGAGCATGATTTCGAGGTCGGTCTTCGCGTTCATCGGGATCGCGACGATGCCGGGCCTGTTATAGTGAGTAGGCGTTACAACGTCCCAGGCGACGCGCAGACTCGATTTGATGACTTCCTTGAGGAAATAAAGAACGAACCAGATCGTTTTGGGGAATTTCGCGTAATACGCGCTATCACCCAGCATCGGTTTGAGGGCCAGCAGCGCCAGATAGCCGACGGCGAATCCTACAACGAGGTTAGGCAGGGTGAACGCACTTGTCATCGCCGCCCAGGTCATCGCCAGCAAAAAATTTGAAAAGAGCCTGTTCATGGCTTTTGTCCGAGCACCGCGTTCAGATATTCCGAAGGATTCAGCAGTTGTTCGGCGGCTTCCAGGGAGAGTTCCAGCAGCGGTCCCGCAAAGAAGCCGATGACCAGGGTAACCCCGGCCAGCAGGGCGATGGGCGTCATCAGCGCAGGATGGGGCGGAGGGGCGTGATTCTTCGACGGATCGGGTTCGGCCTTCCAAAAGGCTTCACCCCAGATTTTGGTCATGGAGAACAGCGTGAGCAGGCTGACCGCCAGCGCCGCGGCGACAAGCGCCCAAGCCTGAACACGGAGACCTGCCACCAACAGCGCCAGTTTCGCGAAGAAGCCGGAAAGGGGTGGAAGCCCCGCAAGCGACATCGCCGGAATCAGAAAAAGAAGTGACAAAAAGGGACGCGACCGGTAAAGCCCTCCCAACTCGGAGAGCTCACCCGTACCCCTCGCGTAGAGAACAACACCCGCGATGAGGAAGAGGTTGGTTTTCACGATGATGTGGTGAAGGATGTAAAAAACAGAGCCCGCGAGACCAAGAGGGGTGAACAGGCCGAGACCCAGCACCATATAGCCGATCTGGCTGATGATGTGGAATGAAAGGATCCGCCTGAATTCATGTTGCGCCGCAGCGCCGAGCACGCCGGTGACCATGGTCAGCGCGGCGATCCACTGGACGAGCGGCTGGGTGAAATCGGGTTCCAGCGGAAAGATAAGCGTAAAAAAACGGATCATCGAATAGACACCCACCTTGGTCAGCAGTCCGGCAAAGAGCGCGGAAACAGCAGGCGCGGGAGTGTGGTAGGACGCGGGCAGCCAGAAAAACAGCGGGAAGACGGCGGCTTTGATTCCAAATGCGGCAAGGAACAGCAGTGAAATGGCCGTAAGAAGGCGCTTGTCCTCGGCGGCTGCGACCTTGACCGACAAATCCGCCATATTGAGCGTCCCCACCGCGCCGTACAGCAGTCCTGCAGCGGCGAGAAAGAGAGCCGAGGAGAAGAAATTCAAAGCCACGTACTTCACGCCGCCCTCGATCTGCGGCCGTTCGCCGCCCAAGGCCAATAGGACGAATGACGCCATCAACATGATTTCGAAACAGACATACAGATTGAAAGCGTCGCCGGTCAGAAACGCTCCGTTGACGCCCATCAGCAGGATCATCACGAGCGGATGGTATCCGTGGCTCTCGCGACGCATCTCGGGCGCAAAAACCGAAAAGAGCACGACGGCGAAACCGGTGAGGCTGGAGAGCACGACCATGATGGCGCTGAACAGGTCGGCAGCCAACGTGATGCCAAAGGGCGCCGGCCAGTTTCCCATCTGCACGGCGACCACTCCGCCGGTGCGGACGTCAAGCAGCAAACGGATCGAAAGAACCGTGAGCAGAGTGGTTCCAAATATCGCCAGTATGCGGTGAAGCCGGACCGCTCGCAGCGACAGCAGCATCGCGGCTGCAAGAGCCAACGGGAGAACGATCGGCGCCGCGAGCATCATGTGTCCGTGCTCCTGAGATCGTTCAAATCGTCCGTGCCGGTGGTCTGATAGGCCCTCAAAAACAAGACGAGCGCGAAGGCGAGTACTGCGAAACTAATGACGATCGCCGTTAGAATGAGCGCTTGGGGGAGGGGATCGGCGTGCGGCGAGGTCGGCGTGCCCGCATGTTCGGGAATCAAGGGTGGCGCTCCCCGCGTAAGCCCTCCCGCCGTAAAGATGAGAAGGTTGGCGCCATGGCTCAACAGCGCCAGGCCGATGAGAAATTTGACCATGTTTCGGCGCTGCATCAAATAGACGCCCGCGCCATACAGCACTCCGATCACGGCAGCAAGGAGCGCTTCCATGATCAGCCCTCCTCCTCGGCGAGAGCAAAGATAATGGACATCGTAACGCCGAGAACGACGAGATAGACTCCGAGGTCGAACAAAATCGGAGTCCCCACCTTGAGCGGTTCGAAGCCCGGAGCATGAAGGACCGTCCACAGACCGGTCAGGTACGGTCTGGACTCGGTCAGCGCGGGCAGTCCGCTGGCTGAGGACACCAGCAAGCCCAGCCCCGCAAGCCCCGTGGGACTGATTTTCAACATCCTCTTGGCGGAGGCCACATCAAATGCGAGCGCATATAGGGAAAGCCCGGCTGCCGCGGCCAATCCCCCGACAAATCCGCCGCCAGGATAATTGTGGCCCGCCAGCAGGAGATAGATGGAGAAAAGGAGGAGGAGCGGCACCAAATAGCGGGTGGCCGTGCGCAAAATCAGTGAACTCACGGTCCGCCTCCTTTCCCGCTCGGTTTGAGTTTCAGAAGGGCAAATGCGCCGAGACCCGCAACGGCCAGAACAGTGATTTCGCCGAGGGTATCAAGCGCGCGGAAATCGACGAGGATGACATTGACGATATTCTTGCCATAGGCGCTGGTCCAACTGTGCTCGTTGAAAAAGCCAGAAATATTCGGCGCATATTGGATCCGGTTCGCGGCAAGCGTCAGGCCGAACATGACCAGCCCGACAAGCGCGGCGGGGACCAGTTCCAGCAATCGTACCGGCGCCGTCGTTCTGACGCGAAATGGCGGCAGGTGGTAGAAAGCAAGCACCAAGAGGATCACTGTGAGTGTTTCCACGACCAGTTGCGTCATTGCAAGGTCCGGCGCGCTGTAAATCACAAAGAAGATTGCAATCGCGTAGCCGGCCACGCCAAGAGAGGCGAAGGCGGCAAGGCGGGACCTGGACATGATGGCTCCCGCCGTCGACAGAATGATCAGCGAGAGAATGAGCGCGTCGATGAACCGGACCGGAGACAGGCCGTGGAATATTGAAACAGGGATGTGTTTCAAAAAATACCATCCCGTAGTCGCGATGACGAAGGACAGCGTGATCCACAGGTAGACTTGAAGCGATCCGCACTGCAGCCGGCGCGTCTGCCAGCCTGCCATCCACATCAGCCCGTTCAATGCCCGCTCATAGCTCCGGTCCGGGCCGAGCGCATTCAGCGAAGCGATGGCCGGTAGCAGAGACAACACGTATCGCCTCATCCCCACAGCCATCAAACCCAACAACAGGGTGACGCCGCTCGCGATCAATTCTCGCGAGATCCCATGCCAGAGGGTCAGCTTCGCGGCGATCGGTTCGCCCACCACGGCGGCGGCCGCCGGCGCGACAAGCCATGAAGAAGTAAATCCGGGCGCAAGGCCGAGGACCAGTCCGAGCAGCCCTAGAATCATTGGACCGGCCCACATCGCGGCTTCGGCTTCATGGGGCGGATGCGGCGTAGGACGAATTCTCCCCAAAAACGGTTTGAGGCCAGTCAAATAGGCAATCACTAGAAATAAAGCCCCGCCAAGGACAGCGCTAACGAGCAAAACCGGGTTCACGGCCGCCGCATAAAGCGTTTCTTTGGCGATGTAACCGAAGGATGGCGGAAGCCCCATCATGGAGACGGCAGCAAGCGCAGCTCCCGCCGCCGTCAGCGGCATCTGCCGGCGCAGGCCTGAAAGACGTTCCACATCCTTTTCTCCGGTTTCGTGATCTATGATGCCGGCCGTCAGAAACAGCGCTGCCTTGTAGAGCGCATGGGCGAGGAGCACGGCCACGGCAGCTTTCCCTGCGGTAGGTGAGTCGAGACCGAGCAACATCGTCATCATGCCGAGGGCGCCGACCGTCGTGTAGGCAAGTAGGCGTTTGAGGATTTTCTGTCCGTAGGCAAGCAGCGCGCCGGTCAACAAGGTCGCTGCGCCGATGGCTGGCACGAGCGCATCCCAGAGGGCTGAGTCCGAACCGATGGGACGAAGTCGGGCAAGAAGATAAACCCCCGCTTTAACCATCGTCGACGAATGGAGATAAGCGCTCGCGGGCGTGGGCGCCGCCATCGCGTTGGGCAGCCAGAAGTGAAAGGGGAATTGGGCCGATTTCGTAAATGCGCCCACAAGGATAAGCCCGATCGACAGATCAAAATAAGGATGATCAGCCAGTTGCCCTGAGGCGAGGATGCCCGATAAGGTAGTGGATCCCGCCATGTCAGACAGCATGAGGAGTCCGGCCAGAAGGAACAGTCCGCCCAGACCGGTCACCAGGAGGGCCTGCAACGCCGCCTTTCTGGATTTCTCCTCCTCGTGGTGGTGGCCGATGAGCAGATAGGAGCTGAAGCTCGTCAATTCCCAGAAAACGAAGAGCGCGACGACGTCATCGGCGAGCGTGACGCCGAGCATGGAGGCCATAAACAGAAAGAGCGAGGCAAAGAAGCGTGGCGCGGCCGGGTCTCCGCGGAGATATCCTCCGGAATAGGCGACGACCACAGCGCCGATGCCGCAGATCAACACCGCAAACAGCAAGGCAAGTCCGTCGAGGCGAAGCGTGAGATCATGGCCGAGAGCCGGGAGCCACCGGATGGAAGAAACCAGCGCCGTGCCACTCTGTATCGCCGGCCATTTTGTGATAAAATAGAGAAAACCGGCCGCCGGCAGTGCGGTGAGCGCCCAAACGCCCCAGCGGCCGCAGCGGCGTAGCAGGAGCGGCGCGGCGAACGCGGAAACCCCCAAGATGGCGACCACGAGCAGCATATGCGGCGCAACGATAGTGAAATTGAGGGGTTTGTGAAGCGAAACCCATCCGCTCTCGCTTGAGTTTTCATCCGTTCACGCCATGATGCGTTTTTATGAGCCCGTCTCTTAGGGTCCTAATCCTTTCAGCCAGTTCTGGAAGCGGCCATCTGCGAGCCGCGGCCGCGCTCGAGCGGGCATTTGGCGAACAGTCTTCCGTCCGGGAGATCCTGAACGTTGACGCACTCACCTACACGAACAAACTCTTTCGGCAATTTTATTCAAAATTTTATTTCCAGCTTATCCGCAAAGCGCCGACGCTGATCGGCTGGTTTTACGACAACTTGGACGAGCCCTGGAAAACAGAGCGGATGCGACTGATGTTGAGTCGGCTCAATACCCGCCCGCTGGTTCGGATAATTCAGAAGTTTCGCCCGGACGTTACCGTATGTACCCATTTTTTGCCTGCCGAGATCATTTCTTACCTTCTCGCCACCGACCGGATCGAAACGCGGCACGCGATCGTCGTCACAGATCTCGATGTCCACGCGATGTGGCTCTCCAGGCATTTTCACCATTATTTCGTCGCGATCGAGGAATCGCGCGTGCACTTGTCGATGACTGGATTGCCACCGGAACGAATCTCCGTGACCGGAATACCTATCGATCCGGTTTTTCTCGAACCCAAGGACCGGATCTCGCTGTGCGCCAAACATGGGATGGACCCCGACCGGCCATTGATGCTCGTTTCCCTGGGAGCGATCGCCCACGATCTGGCCCACGATCTGGTTCGCGCCTTGAGCTATCTGAAAACCCCTGCGCAAATCGTCCTCGTATGCGGCTCCCACGAGGGCGTGAAGGAGCATTTTGAATCTGCCTTGTTGCGCACGCGAACGCCAACGTTGAAGTGGCGGGTCCTCGGAATGACGCGGGAAATCGATGAATGGATGAAGATGGCAACCATTCTTGTCGGCAAACCGGGCGGCTTGACTCTTTCTGAGGCCATGGCCTGCGGGCTGCCGATGGTTATCCTTCAACCCATACCCGGTCAGGAGGAAAGAAACAGCGACCATTTGTTGGAGGCCGGCGCAGCGATCAAATGCAACCAGATGACAACGCTCGCCTTCAAGATCGACCAGTTGCTGAACGATCCGATCCGCCTCGCCGCAATGAGCGCGGCTGCGCGTCGGTTGAGCAAGCCAGACGCCGCCCGCGAAATTGTGCGAATCCTTCTTGCCAAGCTGAATGACCCGCCGGTTGAGCTACGCCGAGGTGACCTCTGAAATCGGCGGCGTTGCGCTGTCTGAAAATCATCTGAAACCCCTTGCGCATGCGACGCAGAGGCGGTAATCATCCACATTTGGAGATTTGCAAATACATATGCCGGGCGGCAAAGAAGACATTATTGAAATGGATGGCACGGTCACCAAAGTGCTTCCGGCCACGATGTATCGCGTTAAACTCGAGAGCGGCCACGAGATTCTGGCGCACATCTCGGGGAAAATGCGAAAGCATTTCATTCGAATTACGGCCGGGGACAAGGTGCGCGTCGAACTTTCGCCGTATGACCTGACCAAAGGCCGAATCACTTTTCGCCACAAGGTCTAAAGATCGCCTTTCGCAGTGGCGGCGCGGTTTACCGCGTTCCGAAATATTCGGCACCTTGTTTTCCGGTTCAGAGCAAACGCAAGGCGGCGGCCAAGGCAGCGAAGTCTTGCGGTAGGGGCGCCGCGGCGTGCCGGCGCCGGCCGCTTGAGGGGTCAATCCACGAAATCCGCTGGGCGTGCAGCATCTGCCGC